>DATFXZ010000238.1:0-5302 GCA_035315305.1 Terriglobia bacterium
TGAAATATTCTTACTTTATACTTACTCCAACGCCGATTTTGGAGGACACATGAAATCATCTGCGCCCTTGGCCGTGGCTGGAATCGTGAGTTGCATTCTGATTGTGGGCTGCATTCAAAGTCCTCAAGCGGGTGTCTCCAATCCGCCAGCCAGCAGTTACCAAGTCGGTTCATTTGAACTCCAGGACAGCGGAGGCTTTCAGAAGGTTCGTGGTGCTTCAGTTACTGCAACGTTTTTTCAGATTGCGAAAGTGATGCCTTTGCTCGGCCGTAGTTTCCTTCCGGAAGAATACAGCTCAGGTCGTCAGCAAGTTGTGCTGGTTAGTCAGCGTTTCTGGCAGCACCAATTCGGCGGAGATCCACGAATAGTCGGCACGACTATGCACTTGAATGGGCAAAGCTTTACTGTGATTGGAGTCATGCCGACAATGTTTGATGTGCCTTCGGGCGTTGATATCTGGCTGCCCAAGGCAGGTTAGCTCAACGACAACGTTAAACGTTTAGCTTTTGAATAATCTCGTTTAACTACTTTCCACACGCGACTGGCAAGCACGGGCCGCATGAGTTTCATGCTGACAGCGCACCTGCAATCCGTCACACCCGATCCTCGGCCCATCGCCGACGCTATTGTGATCCGACCTTAAAGGGCGAGCCGTATTCGGAAAAGCGGCGTTACACGCAGTCTCCACGGCGCACGCTTTAAGCGTGCTTCCATTGTGAGTCGTACCAGAACCTCACAAAACGACCGAATTTAGACTGTTACTTGATCCCCATGCAGTTTGCATAATACGTAACAGTTCCCGGCCAGTCGGAGAAGATACCCAAAATGCCCACCTGCTTCGCGAGGACATCTAGAGCTTTATACATATCGCTATCCTTCTTTACGGCGAGGCCATGAGGATCGAAGTAATAATAGAAACCCGCATCAGGTGAACCGCGACGAAGGTCGGCTCGCTCAAAGGTCCAGGTAATAATGTCAAATCCCATCGACTTGATCATCTGCGCATAGGCTGAGGGAACAATCTCTCCAGCCGCAGTCACAGACAACAGAGCAGGCATTGGGGGCGCGATGATCTTTACTCCTTGTGCCTTTCGCAGCTGAAGTTCTTGCGGGCTGAGTCCCGGTACAGGTGGAATGGCGGTCGGATCGATATCGTCGAGGTAAACGGCTTGTTTCCCAAATCGCGGTTCATGTTGAATCCAATACACTATGTCGTCCGCGTTAAACGATTGTGCAAAAACATTGTTCGGATCAACTCCGGCTGCTTTGAGTTCATCAATCATCTTCTGCGCATACTTTTCCTGGCCCCCGAAGGTGGCGGTGATGCGATCCGGATTGCCCGCTTTCAATTCAGGCGTGTGTTTCACGCCGAGTTTTTCGTTAAGTTCGATACTTTCCTTTAACGTCATCAAGGTACCGCGCCCAGTATAGAGATCCGTGCGCCATGATGGAGTGCCTCCGAGATAGTCTTGAACGGTCAATGCGCCAGGATTCGATGCGTCCATTTTTCCGCGCAGGCTTTTGAACTGCATCAGCGTCAGGTCACTTGTGCAACACTTCGGCGCAGGATTCTGATTGGGTCCGGTCCACGGTACGGTGCACTGCTGATTCAGCGCAGTCGCGACGATATTGGTCGTCGTATGCAGGTCACACTCGTCATGCCGGCAAACCAGTTCGCCATCCCTAGTAAAGGTCACATCGCAGTCAACGATGCCTGCTCCCAGCCGCGCACCAGCTTCGTATGCTTCTTTAGTGTGTTCAGGAAATTGCAATGCCGCCCCGCGATGGCCTATTGAGAAATCAGTTCTATAGAACGGACCATCGCTGCAGGACAGAAGCTTATCTTTCAGAGGGCTGTCATCCATTCCTTGCACAAGATAGAACGGTCGTGGCCCGACCTGTACTCCTTGAGCAAAGCCGGTTTCCGCAAATACCGCTGTCAGAAGGAATACCCCAATCGTAAAATGCTTCGCAGAGGTTCTACGCATTGATATCTCCTCGAAATTTCGGTTGTAAATGTGCTGTGGTGAATTGCTGACGATTTGGTATGCGCGAAGGCACGCGATATTGATACTAGAACGCTCACATGTACGGCATATGACGCCTCAATGACTAATGTGGGACGCTATGTAAGTCGGGCCACTCTTTCCGAGCAGCGCGTTGAATTTGTAATTCAATCGCACCTGGCCTATTCTTCTAACGTTTTCCAACTCCCTCCACGTTCGTAGGGCAATTTTTGAGTTTCTTATAGAAGACATAAGGAGGCGAGTATGGCGTGCTTCCGTTTCACGGAACAGGTCTCGCTCCAGTTCCGGTCGGAAATCTTTAATCTCGCCAATCACCCGAACTTCGGGCTACCGAACCAGAGTGCGGCAAGCAGTTCTTTCGCGGCGATCTCTCGCGCTGCATTCCAGTCGCAGACCGGTGCGCAGCGTCAGATACAGTTCGCCGCGAAGATTGTGTTTTGAAGATGGGTTTAGAAACACAAAGACGCTCGGTTCACCAAGGCATCGCGCCAGGGAATCCGGAATCCTGACGGACATCAATAAATGAGTGTGGAGCTAAACGTGAGGCCCGGGAAGGAATCCCGGGCCTCTGACAATCATAGAACGCGCGTCATGGTACAAGAATGGTTTCGCCCGACGTGAAGCCGGAGATCCGATCGTGCGTGGCAGGTGAGATCCGCGCGACCCACAGATTGGCTCCGCTCGCGGTGCCCTCCAGTCCGTCCACTTCGTCGTCGTCGATGAGAGTCTTCGATGTGAGGAAATAGGGCGCGTTGGCCCCTCCGGTGATGGCGCCAGTCAGGTGTGCGACCTTGGTCGCATAGTCGATGTCGGTGCGCGACCACTCCGCCAGAATCGCTCTGAGCGCCGTGAGGTGGGCGTCGAAGTTCGTCCTGCCGCCAATCAGGAGATCGGCTCCTGACCGGCCTTCGATCTCGTCGCTGCCGCCACCTCCGATCAGAATTGCCGGCGCCAATCCTCCCTCGAGGCGGTCCCGCCCGGCACCACCAACGAACACGACGGGGCCGCCGCCAGCGCGCACCTCGTCGTCTCCGTCGCCGCCAAACACCAGCGCCGGGACCGTCACGCTCGGCGCAATGGTGATATCGTCGGCGCCCCCCTGTGCGTACACCTCTATGCGGCTGATGTTCTCAGAAAACGTGCGCAAGAAGTTGACCTTGTCGCTGGAGAACTGCACGATGGTCTCGCTGCCGCCCACGATCGAGATGGTGTCGCGATCCTCCGTTCCGACGACCACGAGCACGAATTTCGACGGGTTGTCGGCATCGCGCTCGACGAAGGCGTCGCCAACCGATGGTTCGGCGTCGGGTTGGAGCGCGCTCGTCAGGGACGATGCAGCGGAGTCGAGCGCGTTGAGCGGTTGCAGGTCGAATCGCGTTTCGACGGTTTTCAGGATAGACAGCGTGTTGTGTTCCTCATGGTCGACGAATTTCTGCTTCGCGAACGGTGAGATGATAACCGCCGGAATGCGGTTCCCAGGTCCCCACACGCCGTTGGTTGTCGGTGGCGCAACATGATCCCAGAAGCCTCCGTTCTCGTCGTAGGTCACGATGATGAGCGTGTGGGCCCATTCGCGGCTGTTCTGGATGGCGTGGACGATGCTCGCGACATGCTGCATGCCCTGGAGCAGGCCCGCGTAGCCGGGATGCTCGTTGGCTGCGCCGATTGGCTTTATGAAGCTGACTGCAGGCAGTTGGCCCGCGGCAAGGTCGGCGAAGAACCGATCCTCGTCCTGCAAGTGCGCATCGGGGTTCAGCAAGCTGTTGGTTTTCGGATTCGGCGTGCCATCCGCGTTGAACGGGGCGAAGTTCGCGTAATACCCGAACGCCTGATGATGGAACTGGAACCCCCCGCTGAATGGATCCACACGTGGTTGCCCGGCGAGTGCGTCGCTCCAGCCGCCCGAATACCACTTCCAGCTCACGCCAGCCTCATTGAGCCGATCGCCAATAGTAGGCCGGTACGTCGGGTCGGGCTGGCCCCCTGCAAGGAACCGATGGTTGTCGTTGATCGGCAGCAGAAGCTGGTCGGCCGGCGTGCCCGGGCGAAACGGCGACTGCGCCGGCTGCGTCGTGTTGACCGCAAAGTGATTGCCGTCTGGCCCCGTGTCCGCGGTTACGTTGCCATCGATGATCGGCGCACCGGAGCCGTCCAGCTGCGACACGAAGTTCGGAGCGTTCTGCGGCAGCGGCTGGTTCCATTCCGGCGCCGCGGCGGCGACCAGGAACTGATGGTTGAGGAACGACCCGCCGAACGCCGCCATAAAGAAATTGTCGGCAAGCGTGTATCGCTGCGCTAGCAGGCCCGTCGGCAGGTTCATCGCGTCGATGAAGCTCAGGGTTAGACCACCGTTATCGCTCCACGAGGCGAACTTGTCGTTGCGGCCGCCGTCGATCTGCTGCAGCTCGGTGTAGAACCGATGGATCATGTCGCCGGTCAGGCCCGCGGGTGCGCCCGGCGAGGCGTCCTGCGTAAGAAACGGCACCGAGTCGTACGGCCGAGGCGGCAGGTTGGTGGGAAACCGCGGGTCGGGCTGTCCGTCGGGGCCCTTGACAATCGGCAGGGTTGTGAGAGGAACCCCCGACTTGCTCACCTGTGGCATCAGGAGATTGCCTGAGCCATCCACCGCGTTCGCGGTGCCGTTCGCCCCGGGGAATTTGCCGAACAGGCTGTCGAAGCTCCAGTTCTCCTGATAGATGACGACGATGTGGTCGATCCGCGCGATCGCCTCGTCGCCCGGGTCATGTCCGTGCGACGGTTTATCGCCATCCGCGGCGCCGAGCTTTATTGCGAGGAGCAGAACGGTGATCACGGCTGCCAGGGGTCCAAGCATCTTGTGCATCGGGTCTCTCCTTTGAAGCCCGCAGCTTATGGAGTCGATATTACGAGTACGTCAATACTGTGTTGCATAATCGCGACGGAAACCTAGCGGGGTAGCCGGCAAAATCTATACGACTCCGTGACAAGATTCGCGCGGAACTGGCTTGGGTAACAGAGACGCCAGATCCTAACAAGTCTGGCTGCCGTCATCTGCGATGCTGCGAAAGAAACTGGATACGAGCCCGGAGCGTGAGCTGGCGGTGTCGCAACGAAGTTCTGGACGAACACGCTTGCCCTTCAGTTTCGCGAACCACATGGCAGGCGACATAACGCTTTTGATTTTGCCCGGCGCTTTGCCGCTCGCGCCTGCGCAGACTTATCGCCGTACTATGCCCAAGCTCATCTTGTTCAGGAGTGATCCGAACGACTCGTTGCCATGGTCACGTGGCGCATCC
>DATFXZ010000239.1:0-8338 GCA_035315305.1 Terriglobia bacterium
GCCGAGTTCGGGCAAGGACAATCTGTTGTGACGGCAGTCACGCGATCGGGCTCGAACGACTTCCACGCGAGTGTCTATGAATTCCTTCGCAACGATAATCTCGACGCCCGCAAGTTCTTCGATGCCGCAAAGCCTGAGTTCCGCCGCAATCAATATGGCGCAACAGGAGGCGGGCCCATTGTCCGCAATAAAGCATTTTTCTTTGGCGCGTTTGAAGGCCTCCGTGAGGCTCAAGGACGAACCCTTTTTGGAATAGTTCCGAATCCAACGCTGTTGACTGGCGATCTCTCATCTGTTTCCACGACAATTATGAACCCATTCACGGGGCAGGCCTTCCTCGGAAACCGCATTCCCGATAACCTCATTTCAAACTTTGCGAAAGGATATGCAAAATATTTCCCTGCTCCCAATAACCTCGGTGCCAATAATTACCGGCGAGTGGCGAATTTTCTCGATTCGTCCGATTCGGTGACCGGCCGTTTCGATCAAACGTTATCGCCACGACACACGTTGTTTGAGCGATACGTTTGGTACAAAGGAAGCCGGATCACGCCAGGAACGTTTACCGACACGGATAATCCACAAAAAGGACAGAACCTCTCTGTGCAGAGCACCTACACGCTGACGCCGCGGCAGGTAAACGAATTCAAGTTGGGATATAACCGCGCCATTCACTACGTGCTACCCATTAATCCAGGCGGAAACCCCGTTCAAGAATTGGGAATCAAGAATCTCGCGGGTAGCGTTGATCCGATTGATTTCGGCGTTCCGGCCGTAACTATCCAAGGTTTTTCGAATCCCGGCAGCGGCGGCATCACACAGGGAGCTATTGAGAATATCTATACGGCTGCGGACAACCTGAGCAACGTTTTTGGGAACCATACGGTGAAGTTTGGAGTGGAATTGCAGCACCGACGCTTCTTCCACATTACGGAAGTCCCCCCTCGCGGTAATTTCAACTTCAGCGGCCAGTACAGCAAAAATCCGATTGCGGATTATCTACTAGGAATTCCAAACCAGGTCGGCGGCGCATCAGGAAGTTCCCGCTCAAACTATCGTTCCAACTACATCGGTGTGTTTGCGCAGGAAGACTGGCGAGTAAATCAACGGCTCACGGTGAACCTAGGCGTTCGATATGAATACGGCGCTCCTTGGCAAGAGCAGCAGAATCAGGAAGGCTATTTCGATCCGTCGACAGGCCTTATCACATTCCACAAACTTCCGGCGTTCATTCCATCCGCTTTGAATGGGCTCTACAACAAGCAGGAGGGGCTTGTTCCAGCCGGAATCATCAGACCCGACAGGAACAACTTCGCACCACGGATAGGCTTGGCATGGCGTCCGGTTGGGGAGAAGACGGTGATTCGCGCAGGTTTCGGCGCTTTTTACGACAACGTCAACTTGAATGAGCTACAGTTCACGCGTCTGGTGGCGCCTTTCTACGCGAACATCACGACTGTAGCCAGCACGGGCACACCAAACATTTTTGTGGATAACCTGTTCCCGAGCCTGAACGAGATCACGCGCTTTCCCGCACCGTTCTCGGTTGACCCGAACAACCGCACACCCTACTCTTTCGAATACAACCTCAACATTCAGCGCCAACTTGCCAGCAAGTTGTTACTGGAAGTCGGCTATTCCGGCACGAACAGTCACAAGCTTTGGAAGCGATATAACCAGAATCAGGCAACATTTGATCCGACCGGAACAATTCCAATTCAAAACCGTCTGCCGTTCCCGAATTTCGATCCCGGCATCCTCACGTCGGCAAACGATTCGAACGGGAATTACAACGGCACATTTGTAAAGGTAGAGAAGTCGTATTCCAATGGGTTGTTCTTGTTGGCCGGCTATACGTTTTCAAAAGCCATTGACAACAACTCGGGGGAAATCGAAGCGAATGATACACGCGACCGAACCAACAAGCGCCTGGACCGGAGCAGGTCTCGATTCGATCAGACTCATCGATTCGGAACCAGTTTCGGTTATGCGCTGCCTTTCGGATCCGGCAAGAAGTTCCTTAGCAACACCGGCAGTCTGGGTGGATTTATTGTTAGTGGATGGAATGTCCAAGGAATTGTGTCGCTCCAATCTGGGCTCCCGTTCAGCGTAACGGCGTCCAACGTTCACAACACAGGTTCTTTCGTTCCCCAATATGCAAATCGCGTTGCCAATGGAAAGCTCGAGAATCCGACTCCGAATATGTGGTTCGATCTAACCGCTTTTACACAACCGGCCGTCGGGACGCAGGGTAACGCTGCTCGAAATCTCCTGGATGGCCCCAGCTTCAAGAATTTCGATTTCAGCGTGACCAAGAACAACAGGATCGCAGAGGGTTTCAATGTGCAATTCCGGGCTGAGTTGTTCAACATTCTGAATCATCCGAACTTCGGTCTGCCCAACGGCAACATCAGCCAGACAGCCAAAGGGACGATCACATCGGTTGCGGACGGACGCGACATCCAGCTTGGTCTGAAACTGATCTGGTAGCGCTATTCGGTTTGGGGCGGATAGACTAGTCCTACGTTCTTGGGCGTGATCAATTCATGCTTTACGAACACGGACGCAGGAACAGATTTCTTCTGAAGGATTGCTAAGGCGAGGGGCATCAACTCCTCGCCGTATCGTTCCGGGAAGTAGGCAACCGATCCGATGAGCCGAGTACCTGGCCGCCGGAGTTCTTCGCGCGCCGCTCGAATCGCATTTTGACCCATAACTGCGCACAGATGACTCCGGCCTGCTTCTTCAAACGCTCGCAGTGCGCCAAGAGCCATGGGATCGTTCACCGCCGCGACGAGAGTGCGTTTGGGCGGCGTTCTCCGCAGATACTTCCGGACTGCATCCAGGCTGTGATCAAACTCGCCTTTACCATCCAGGTGCATAACCGAACGCATTTCCACTCCTGGCAACACCTGACTCAGGCCGGCCAGAGTACCAGTAATTCGCAACTGCGGCAGAGGTCCTGCGATCGGCAACTCGAGAAGAAGCAACGCCTCCACGTTCCCGTTCCAATTCTCCTTCGCCCAGCGACCCAGCGCGCGGCCGCCGATCATTCCGGCGCGATAATTGTCGGCGCCAAAAAAGACGGCGCCCGGGTGTGGAATTTCGATGGCAATGACAGGAATGTTCGCCTCGAGGAACTTCGAAGAGATGATAGGCGCAACATGCTCGTATGTTTGAAATTCGAGTACGAGACTGACGCCTTCCTTGATCAACAGGTCGGCATTGTGTAGTGCGGTTTTTGCACTGTACCGGTTATTGACTGCTATCAACTGCAGGTGTTCACGGGCAGCAATGCGATGGACGCTCTCATTGACGTCGCGCGAAAATTCCGACTCCGTCGTCTGCGCGGCGAAACCCAATTTGAATGTCGGATTCGCCAGCGGCTGCACTCGGCTGCGATAAGCTCCTTTTCCGACGCGGTCAATCATGCCGCCGACGATGAGGCTCTGAAGCAATCGGAAACAGGTGGTCTTGCTTAATCCCGTTCGTTCGACGAACTGCCCCAAGGTCAGGACTTCATCGGGGTGATAAAACGTTTGCCATAATCGACATGCACGCACGACAGATTCAACGATATCGGACTCTCTTGACATACGTTTCTGAGCCAAAACCACGCGTTCCGCGGGATGGAATATAACACGCGCTTTGCCGATCGTGTAAACCCACAAAGCCTTTCAATAAAGCGTTCTGTGTTCCGCATACTGGAATTCTGAACCGCATCTAACTTTCTGATTGGCCTTTCCCGTCGCGAAAATAAATGATTCGCCGCACAAGCAGGTTGGGGACCAGTGCGAGTTTTCGATAGACGATCACGTAAGGTGGTCAGTGGGGGCTAGGCTGTGGTTGAGAAGAGGCTCGCTGAATTATCCTTTGACGTCCACTATGGCTTTCACGCTGTAGGGGCGGTCTGTGACCGCCCACGAATTTGCGGGCGGTCACAGACTGCCCCTACAACATAAGGGTAGACGCAAATGCGAAAAGTTCTGATTCTCGTTGGATTGATGTTTTCGTCTCTCGTTGCAATTGGCGCCGACTGGCTGACAGATGGCGGTAATCCGCAGCGAACAGCCTGGCAAAAAGACGAGAAGACGCTGACCACAGAAAACGTGAAAAATATGAAGCTTCTGTGGAAGGTCAAAACCGACAACGTGCCTCGGGAGATGCACTCGCTGCTTCCGGCCTTGATTGTGGGGCGCGTCACGACGAGCAGTGGTCCCAAGGAAATCGGCGTGGTTACCGGTGTGTCGGACAACATCTACGCTATCGATGTCGAAAGTGGCGCATTGCTTTGGAAAAAACATTTCGAGTACACAGCGGGGCCACTCCCTAGAGGTGGCGGCACGCTTTGTCCAGGTGGCCTTACAGCAACACCCGTCATTGGTCCCACGAGCACACCAAGTAAGTACACTATTTATGCAGCTTCGTGGGACGGCATGCTCCATCAGTTAAATCTCGCCGACGGTACAGATGTTGTGCCGCCTTCCAAATTCATGCCACCTAACGGCAAACCATACGCGCTGAATCTTTGGGACAACGTCATCTACACGCATACAGCACAGGGATGCGGTGGTAATCCAAATGTCATTTATGCATATGATCTCGCCAGTCACCGCGTCAGCGCTTACGCTCCAGCGGGTGGCGGCATGTGGGGCCGTACTGGTCCGCCCATTGATTCCACGGGCACGGTTTATGCGGGAACTGGTGACGCCAACTACGACCCAGACCATCAGATCTACGGCCAGGCTTTCGTCGCCGTGAAAATGGATCCGCAGACGAAAGAATTCAAACTCAAAGATTATTACGCACCGACGAACGCGGAATGGATGTTTAAGCGCGATCTTGACATGAACGTCACTCCAGCGATCTTCACTTACAAAGGGCGTGAGTTATTTGTCAGCTCCAGCAAGGAGTGCCGCATCTGGCTGCTCGACACAAAATATTTTGGCGGCGAGGACCATCGAACTCCTCTCGATCGCACGCCGCTCATTTGCAATGAAGAAGTCAACTTTGCAGCTGCCGGTGTGTGGGGTTCCATGGCGAGTTGGGAAGACTCCAAAGGAACACGCTGGGTTTTGACGCCCTTCTGGGGACCAAAGCATTCGCAATACAAATATCCAATCGAACACGGCCCAGTCACGCACGGTGCGGTTGCTGCATTCAAAGTCGTACAGAAGGGGACAAAGTTTGCGCTGGAGCCGGTCTGGCTCTCACGCGACATGAATCAAGCCGAGCCGCCCGTCATCGCCAACGGAGTCATATTTGCGTATGGCAGTGGAGAAAATGCGGAGCAACGCTGGCCCGAGCCGCCTCCGGGCGTCGACGCTCCGGAATTCCCGAACCCGGTTGTCAACGGAGTGGAAATCCCGATGAGCGGGCAATCGCAGCGGCGGATCGCGTCCTCTACACGCGCCGTGTTGTATGCGCTGGATGGTCAGACGGGCAAAGAACTCTGGTCGAGCGGCGATCAAATCACGTCATTCAACCATTGGAGCGGGCTATCCGTGGCCAACGGACGCGTGTATCTCAGCACGTACGATGGAACCGTCTATTGCTTCGGGCTAGGGAAGTAGGAGTTTGCACGATGAAAAAAATCATTGTCTCCGCCGCAATGTGTTTCCTATGGACGATCCTCGCCAATGCTCAACGTGGCGGTCAGGAGTGGCTAACAAGCAATGCCGATGCACAGAGGTCATCGTGGATCCGTACCGACGCGAAAATCTCAGTTGAGAGCATGCGAAAAGCAGGTTTCCAGTTCCTTTGGAAAATAAAACTTGATAACGAATCCAAGCAACTGAACTCTCTGACGCAGCCGGTTCTGGTGGGCAACATCATCGGTTATCGAGGTTTCAAATCCTTGGCGTTTGTTGGTGGAAGTTCCGACACGCTTTATGCCATTGACGATGACCTTGCTCGCGTGTACTGGAAGACACGCTTCAATTACCCCGCTACAACATCGCAGGCTGCCGGGTCTTTGTTGTGTCCTGGAGGGCTGACTGCAGCCGCCACCCGCCCCGTGAGCCTTACTCCGCCGGAACCTCCCCGCGGGGGTGGTGGCGGAAATCGCATCACAGCTGCCGTTGCAAAGATTGGCGAACCGGATCAAGGTTTCCCTGATCTAGTCGGCCGAGGTGCTGCAACTGCTGCTCCCGCGCCAGTCACTGCTCCGCCGGCCGGCGCGAACCCAGGTGCACCTGCTGCCAGCGGACCTGCTCCGGCGGGTGGTGGCGGTGGCGGTCAGGGTGTCGGTTCCGCCTTCGCTCTCGCGAGTGATGGAATGGTTCATCAACTCAGCCTTCAAACAGGAAAAGACATTGTGATGCAGCCGGTGCGATTCGTGCCGTCGAATGCCAACGCCGGCAATTTGATCCTTGTGGACAACGTGTTGTACACAACAACCACCAACGGTTGCAGCGGTACGCCGAACGGTGTATGGGCAATGGATCTGGCAAGTCCTGCTAAGACAGTTACCAATTGGACAACTGAAGGACCTAATGTGGCGGGCTCTGCGGGCCCCGTCGTCGGCTCCGACGGAACTATTTACGTTGCGACTGATGGAACAACCTCTTCGACCTACGCCAACTCTGTCGTCGCACTCGAACCGAAAACCTTAAAAGTGAGAGATTACTTCACGCAAGCGCAAGCCGATTTCACCGCTTCACCTCTCGTTTTTCAATATAAGGCCAAGGATCTCATTGCTGCTGCCGCGAAGGATGGCCGTCTTTATATCTTGAACAGTACGTCACTGGGCGGCACGGATCATCACACACCGCTGTCTTCGACACCGCTGGGTTCAAGCAGCGTCGACGTCGCGCCGAGCGCGCTTGCAAGCTGGCAAGATGCGGAAGGGACTCGATGGATATTAGTTCCAACGAATAATGCGATCGCCGCTTTCAAAGTTGTAGAGCAGAACGGCGTCCCGACATTACAACAAGGATGGGTGTCCCGCGACATGGTCTCGCCAATGTCTCCCATTGTTATCAATGGGGTCGTCTTCGCTCTGTCTAGTGGCGAGTACCGCGCGGCCGGGACGCAAATGTCCGCAGTACAGCGAGCGCAGCGGTCGAAGCCTGCAATACTCTACGCTTTCGACGGGCTCACAGGAAAAGAGCTGTGGACGAGCGGTACGACGATCACATCCTTCGTACATAACGGTGGCCTCTCGGGAGGCGCGGGGCAAGTTTACGTTGGTACCTATGACAACACGTTTTATGCTTTTGGATTCGCCATCGAGAAGTGAAAGTGGTTGATGAGCGCAGAGCAGAAGCAGCTAAGTCACGTTCGGTATCTCTGGAAAGATGAAGAAGCCGCCGCGCTCCGAGGGCTGGATCGTTTGGTCTATCGGTCTAACAAGCTCGGCGAGGATCTGACGCTCACGAATACCGGTGGCGGTAATACTTCATCAAAACTCCTCGAGCGGGATCCTCTCATCGGCAAAGAGGTCGAAGTTTTGTGGATCAAGGGATCGGGCGGCGATTTGCGAACCACAAAGGCTGATGGCTTTGCTTCGCTGTATCTCGAGAAAGTTCGCGCCATGAAGGCGCTCTACCTGAGTCATCCAAATCGCGGGCCGAAGACCGAGGTTGAAGACCGGATGTATCCGATGTACAGCCACTGCGTATTCAATCTCAATCCGCGAGCTTGCTCGATCGATACGCCCCTACACACGTTTGTGCCACACCGCCACGTCGATCATCTTCACCCGAATGCGGTGATTGCAATTGCTGCGTCCGTGAATCAAAAAAAGATCTGTAAAGCGATCTACGGCGACGATGTCATTTACGTTCCATGGCAACGTCCCGGTTTTGATATCGGATTGCTGATTGAGTCCCTAATCAAGGAAAACCCGAAAGCCAAAGGTGTACTTCTTGGTCACCACGGCATGAGTTCGTGGAGCAACGACGACAAGACCTGCTACGAGACTGCGCTCGCGATTGTCGATCAAGCGGCATCCTATATTGAAGAGCACGATCGCGGGGCACAGACGTTTGGCGGGCAAAAACACGCGCCGTTGTCTGATGCGGAGTGGAAACGGATTATCGTGGAAATCCTTCCGTTCTTGCGTGGACAGCTGTCCACATCGAATCGCATCGTCGCCACCTCGCAAACCGATGAGGCCACGCTTCGCTTCGTCAACAGTCATGATGGACCGCGCCTCGCGGAACTCGGCACCTCGTGTCCCGATCATTTCCTGCGCACAAAAATCAAGCCCCTATTCATTGACTGGAATCCTGCGAGTGCTGACATCGAAGCGCTGAAATCACGGCTACTGGAGGGACTGTCACGCTACCGCAAGGATTATGAAAACTACTACAACCGATATCGGAGGCCGGATTCG
>DATFXZ010000240.1:0-5988 GCA_035315305.1 Terriglobia bacterium
CCTCTTATTAGATGAAGCAACTTCGGCCCTTGATTCCGCCACGGAACAGATAGTCATGGAAAGATTGATCGCACAACACGGCGCCGACCACACCATGCTCATCATTGCGCATCGCATCAGCACGCTAAAGGATGCTCATAAAGTCTTTGTGTTCGATGAAGGACTGCTCGTGGAGCAAGGACGTTTTCAGGAACTGGTCGAAGATCCAGAGTCGCGTTTCGGCATGATGTGCGCAATCCAGTCTGTGAGTGCAAACGACGCGCGCCAGCTGTTCAACTAAAGGAAAACCCCAAACAAGCGTTTCAGCAGACCTGCCCGGTCGATTAGTACACCTTCGTCCCATTTTCACGTTGGGAGTATGGATCTACCATGTGCTCCTGTGATTTCAACCGACACCACTTTTTCAATGTTTATACGGGTCATTGCGCCCTTTGTCTGGCGGAACGACGGCAAAGTGGCCGCGAAGTTCCGACGTTTTTCGGCGACCGAGTTAGGCAGCGCCTTGGACATGTTGAAGGCTGCTGAGCTGGAAAAGGACTCGCGGCGTCGAAAACTGTTTTTCCGGCATGCGCTGGATGAAGCCCGCCATTCGAACTATTTTCGCGACCATGCGCGACAAATGGACGCCGGAACCGCTGCTATTCAGGGTCAATACGATCTCATTCACGCCACTCGACAGAACTTATACCAGAGGCTCGCACTCATCGATTTCATCGCCTTCGTTTACCTGGCCGAGAAACGAGGCGAGGCGCACTTCCGATCTCTTCAGAGCCACTTCAGGCATCGCCCCGAGATCCACGACTTGTTCAAGCGCATCGGCAGGGACGAAAAATTTCACATCGGTTACAGCAAGCATGTCTTGGAGGAGTTGACTAAAGAGGGGCGTGGTTCCGAAGTCAGGGCTGCGCTACGTCGGATTCGGCTGAACCGTGCCTGGGAAGCGTGGCGCCGTTCTGGACGGCAACTTGGGGATTTCGTGTCGAGGCTGGCGCTACGGGTTGCCTATTATGTCATCGTCCCGGCCTTCTCCTTGATGCAGCGACTTCTCCAACCCCAGGAGCATGGTGGTTGGAAACAGTCTCAGCAGACGACCTCCACTATGGAAGAAATGGAGAAAATGTTCTGATGAAAGTGATCGGAATCAGCGCCTATTTCCACGATTCGTCCGCGGCACTCGTGATCGACGGCGAGGTTGTGGCCGCTGCGCAGGAGGAACGGTTTACGCGCCTCAAACACGACTCAGGCCTTCCGGTTCAAGCCGTACGATTTTGTCTGGAGTACGGCGGCCTCACGATCGATGAGATTGACCATATCGTCTTCTACGAAAAACCGTTGCAGCGATTCGAGCGCCTTCTTGTTACCCACCTTTCCGAGTTCCCAAAGGGTAGTGCGCAATTCGTGAATTCGATGGGACGCTGGCTCTCGAAGCGTCTATGGATGAAGAACGAGTGGATCCGCGAGTTGGGCTGCCGGGCAGATCAGATACTCTGCTCCGAGCATCACCTTTCTCACGCGGCTGCGGCCTTCTTACACTCTCCCTACGACAGGGCTGCGATCATAACGGCCGACGGCGTTGGCGAGTGGGTAACTACATCCATCTACCGGGGTGTCACCGACTCGAGTGGCTCCCGAATCGAGAAGCTCCAGGAATTGGTTTTCCCGCATTCCATCGGTCTTCTCTATGCCGCGATTACCGCCTACCTTGGCTTCGAAGTTAATGAGGGTGAATACAAGGTGATGGGTCTCGCGGCATATGGAACCCCCCGCTATCTGGACAAGTTCGAGAAGATTTGCACGGTAAACGATGACGCGTCACTCGTCCTGGATATGAACTACTTTTCCTACAACTGGCATGCGAAAAATGCATTCACCCCAGCGCTTGAAGCACTACTCGGGCCTGCCCGAAAACCCGACTCGAAGTTGACGCTCCCCGCTCTCACCGACGACGATCGGCGCTTCAGTGACATTGCGGCATCCCTTCAAAAGTTTACAGAGTCCTACATGCTGAAGCTTGTGCAACACGCCCACGAGATTACGGGCGAGAAGAATCTCACTTTGGCGGGCGGCGTTGCGTTGAACTGTGTCGCCAATCTGAAGCTTTTGGGCGAAGGACCTTTCGAGTCTATTTATGTTCAGTCCGCGGCGGGAGATGCTGGAGGAGCGCTGGGTGCGGCGCTATATATGACGCACGTGATCGGGGGAATTCCGCGACGTCCCGCACTCAATCACGCATTCCTGGGCGCACCGATAGAAAAGTGGGAGGTAGCGCGTTTCTTTTCCGACTGCGGCGTT
Organism: Terriglobia bacterium; assembly: GCA_035315305.1. GTDB lineage: Bacteria > Acidobacteriota > Terriglobia > 20CM-2-55-15 > 20CM-2-55-15 > 20CM-2-55-15. Next base: position 2,293 of record DATFXZ010000240.1, read on the forward strand.
CCGTTTAGACGATTCGACACGACAACGGACATGTGTCGCGCTGTTGCGGACCGTCTCATGGCCGGTGAGGTGGGCGGCTGGGTCCAAGGGCGTTTTGAGCACGGACCTCGTGCCCTCGGCGCCCGGTCTATCATTGCTGACCCGAGACAGCCGGATATGCGAGAGCGCGTCAATCGGAAAATCAAGTTTCGCGAAGAATTTCGGCCCTTTGCACCCGCCTGTCTTGCGGAAGATATGAAAAGGTGGTTCGTTCTCCCCGAGGGTCGGGTGGAGTATATGACTCCCTTCATGTGTTGTGTTGCCAACGTCAGCGAAGAGGGGAAAAAGATGCTGCCGGCGATCACACATGTCGACGGAACGGCACGTGTCCAACGTGTCGAGGCCGCTCACAATCCGGTTTTCCATGAACTTCTTACGCTTTTCAAGGAACAGTCGGGGGTAGGCGTGCTGTTGAATACGTCTTTGAATTTGAAGGACGAGCCGATCTGCAACTCCCATGGCGAGGCATTCGCAACCTTCATGCGATCGGAAATGGATTTTCTTGTTATCGAAAACTGTCTTGTAAGGAAAGAGGACTGCCAGTGGCTCAGCCGGGACGAATACCCGAGTTGATCAACTACTACGTCCAGCGAGGATAAATAAAGGATTATGAACCCCGCATTTGCTGAAAAAGTTAACGAAAAAAGGAAAGCGCGCTCCTCTTGGACAGCGCGTGTGACCAGCCCACTCCAAACGCTCCTTGAATTCAATCAACTCGCGATAAAGAGCGGGCGAGGCTGGTGGCTGATCCCTATGATGGGTGCGCTCATCTTGCTCGCACTCCTTCTCGTTTTCATTCAGGTCATCGAGTACGTTGCACCGTTCGTGTACACGATCTTCTAGCGCGAACTCTACGACGATGTTGAGTACTGCTGTGGCCAGGGCGAGAACCATCGTTTTCCGCGCTTTCTCGATTTTTGCAGGCGTAACGATCGCCCTCGTGCTTGCTGAACTGGTGTTGCGAGTCTTCTTGCCCACGCCTTCGAACTATTTTGCGATGACTCCCAATTTGCAAGCGACTTTCAGTGCTCAGCTTCATGCAAAGGGTGTACAGGGTCCGGCAGTCTTCAAGGTCAACTCGATGGGTTTCCGGGGTCGGGAGTGGTCCACGAATCGTGCTTCGGAGTACCGAATTGTCTGTCTGGGAGGCAGCACCACAGAGAGTTTGCTGAACGATCAGGATCGCATCTGGACCACCTTACTGGAAAAGCGGCTCGGACAATTACCTGACGGACGCCGCCCTTGGGTTGGCAATATGGGTAAAGCCGGCCTCGCATCCAGCCATCATCTTGTACAACTAAAGCATCTCGATCTGTATGATCCCGATCTCATCGTCGTCCTTGTGGGTTCCAGCGACTTCATGTCACGCCTGAAGCAGGGCGACAAAAATCCGAATCTCGGCGATCAACCACAAGATGAACGAACGCTTGAAGAGCAGGCCTTCGCGGCTCTGCCGGACGAATTCTTATGGGACCAGCCGGCCACTTGGTATCGGAGTACTCGACTCTGGCGTCGTGTGTCTGTGTTGTTTGGTCGTAGCGTACTGTCAGGATCTCAGCAACAAGACCAATATGGTCTGTCCCTGGAGCGATGGCGTGCGATGCGCGCCGGCGGAGAGCGATCCAACAAACTGCCGTCCCTGGAAGCCTCGCTCGACTCGTATGAACGCACACTGAAACAGATCGTGGGCCTGGCTCAGAATTTTGGTGCGCCGATCGTTTTGATGACACAACCGTCCATCTGGCGTGCCGGCCTGACCGACCAGGAAAAGGGACAGCTGTGGATGGGCGGAGTTGGTGATTTCCGCGATGTACCGGGCTCACTTTACTACGATCCGGAAGCGCTGGAACGCGGCATCGACGCCTACAATCAGCGCCTCTTAAAGGTTTGCCGCGAGACAACGGCGCATTGCATTGACCTGGCCAAGGCGGTGCCGAAGTCGACAGATTACTTTTATGATGACGAGCATTTTACGGATCGCGGGCAAGAGTTTGTTGCCGGCCGGGTGGCCGAAGGAGTTCTGCCCTTGCTGACCGACGCTAGGAGCGAGCTTCGATGACAAACTCCGGCCACTTCCGAGAATTCTGCTACTTCCTGTATCGCAATCGAAGATGGTGGGTAATGCCCCTGATTGTCGCGCTGCTCTTGGTTGGTATGTTGATGGTCCTCAGCGGGCCCGCCGCGACACCCTTTGTCTACAGGATATTTTGAGAGATCTATGGGGAATCTCTTAGGCCGAAGTTTACCCATTGATCGTCATAAACTGGCGCGCTTGTGGCAAGGAATCGCCTTCCGGGCATGGAATAGCTTCATCTGTCTCTTGTGCTTGAATCTATTCCTCGCTCTGGTCTTTCGCGTCGTCGATGCTTATCGGTACGGTCAGACGAATCCCACGAATCCCGTCAAGGAACGTTACGGGCAGCTCGAGGGCGGTCTTTTGCAGCTTTATCCCGGCATGTCGGAGCGCCAAGTAAACGATCTTCTAAACGAGACCTGGAAGCGGTCATTGATTTACGAACCATTTACCGGTTTTGCTGAAGTGGCTGATAAAGGGAAGTACGTGAATGTGTCTGCAAACGGTTACCGAGTTGGGAAAGACCAGGGACCGTGGCCACCTCAAAAGGAACAACAACTGGTGATCTTCTTGTTTGGAGGTTCGACTGTCTTCAGCTATGGCGTCGCAGACGATGTGGCGCTCGGATCGAGACTCCAGGAGACGCTTCAGGCAAGGCTAGCGCAACCGGTCGCCGTCTATAACTTCGGCCGCGGATATTACTATTCGACTCAGGAACGTATTCTGTTCGAACAATTGTTGTCTGCGGGGTACGTTCCCGACATGGCAATCTTCGTAGACGGCATGAATGATTTCTACCACACGCAGATGGATCTGGCGCTTAGACCCACAGATATAAGCAGACAGGACCAGGAAGTGAACTCACCAGCTCTGCCCAGGCAACTGATACAGTCTGTGGCGATCGGACGATTTGCGCAGGCGATACAAGCCCGACTGCAAAACCTCGTATACAAATCTTCCACCACGACTGCGCCATTGGCCAAATCCGGTCTGGTGTTGAATGCGGCAGGCAACGCAACAAACTACCAAAGCGAGCTCGTGTCGGTAGTCGAAAGATATTTCAGAAATAAAGCCATGATTGAGGGCGCTTCGACCACGTTTGGAGTACAGTCCCTGTTCGTATGGCAGCCAACGCCTCTGTATAAGTACGATTTAAATTACTACCTGTTTAAGACCAGGTTTGAGCCGCAGCAACTCTTCTCCCGAGACGGTTATCCCATCATGAACAAGGCGGTCGACAGGCGTAAACCAGAGAAATTCATATGGTGCGCGGATATACAAAACGACATCCACGAACCTCTATACGTCGATAGCGTGCACTACTCTCCGAAAATGATCGGCATGGTGGCAACCTGCATCGCAGATGGCGTCAAACACGCTCTGTCCTCCGCAAACAGCAAGTTCGCCAAGTAAATCAAATCATCAAAAGATGCTTTCAAGATTGCTGCAGGCACGCGTGCAGCTTGACTTCGCGATCGAGGACTTTCGTCACTACTTGAATAAGTTCTTCTCCCTCCCATGGTTTCCCGAGGCATGCGATAAAGCTCGCCTTAAAATCTCTAGTTGCGTATCTGTAATCAAGA
>DATFXZ010000241.1:0-3857 GCA_035315305.1 Terriglobia bacterium
GTCAATCCGACTCTGAACATTGGAAATCGAGAACTGAACCTGAGTGTTGTCGAAAGTCTGCATGAGCGGCTTCGTACGACAGCAGGGATTGAAACGGTTTCATACGTTCGGTTCGCGCAGCAAGGTGCGTTGCCCACGCAAATAGTCCGCGGTTCCGGTTCGACGAACACCGCTAGAGCGCGTGTGAACTATGTCGGTCCGGATTATCTAAAGGTCTTCGGACTGACTCCAGTCGCCGGGCGCGATGTTTCTTCAAACGATCGGTTGAGAACGAACAAAGTAGCCGTCGTGAATCAGAATTTGGCAGAGATCCTCTGGCCGGGCGAGCAGGCAGTGGGTCAAACCATCATGCTGCCTCGAGTGGCGCAGCCATTGGAGGTGATTGGTGTCGCGCCGAATGCATTCTTCGCCGGTGCCCAAACTGATTCCCGTCCGAACTTCATATTTCTAGCCGAGCAGCAGGACGAAGTTCGCGCTACTGGTGGCGCTGGATTCCTCGATTCGGGAGAGACCACGTTCTACATCAGATATGCGGGAACTATAGACGCGATGATTTCAGCGGTTCAACGTGCGGTCCGCGAAGTCGACGAGCGCATTCCGATCGTGTACTTGCGCACATTCGATGAGCAATTGGAAAACGCGACGTTTGGCCAGCGTGTGATCACCATGTTGCTCACTTTGTTCTCTTCGGTGTCCCTCCTGATCGCCGCCGCCGGCCAATATGCAGTAGTTGCATTTGGAATGAGAAGAAGGGTTCGCGAGTTTGGCGTGCGTATGGCCGTCGGCGCTTCATCAAAGCAGATTCTGCAGTCCGTATTGAAAGAAGGCTTCACCCTAACTGCTATTGGTCTCGTCATCGGTTTTGGATTGAGCCTGACCATCAGCATCGCGCTGCGACGGTTTCTCATCGGCGTGACGCCAACCGATATTCAGACCTACCTCGGCGTGTTCGGGCTGCTGGCAACTGCATCCGTGCTGGCGTGCTATTTGCCGGCCCGCCGTGCGTCTCGCGTGGATCCATTGGTAACCCTGCGCTATGAATGATCGGTCCAAGACTCTCGTTCGGCATTTTTTCTCGCGATTTTTCGATAAGGATTCCTTGTCGCCTGACGCCGACGAGCGGGCAAACGTCGTCCAAATCGTTGCGATGCTTGCGCTGCCCGGCGCGATCCTCTCGTTGTTCACCATTGCAGATCACCCGCTGATTCGATCCGATCTGACCAGGTTATGGCTCCGCGCCGGCGATCGCTATGTATTTATCTGCTACTCGATGGTCGTGATGGGCTTCGTCATGACGTTTAAGTGGGATTCGCTGTTTCCAGACCGGCGTGATTATCTCATCCTGACTCCGTTGCCCATCTCTCTCCGAGAATTCTTCCTCGCGAAAGTGATTGCACTATGCGCTTTCCTATTGGTGTTTGTGGTCGCCATCAACTTTTTCTCATGCGTGTTTATCCCTTATGTATATGCAGTCCGGGACAACAAGTTGGGCATGATCCTGCCCGGATTACTGGCGCATTCGACGGCGGTACTCAGCGGTTCAATTTTTATGGCGTTCTTGTTTGCGGCGCTGCAAGGCGTGCTGATCAACCTTATGTCGCCTGCGACGTTTCGCCGCGTATCGCCTTGGATCCAGATGATCTCAATGACGACGCTTGTAACGGTGCTTTTAATTACGCCTGGGCTTTCAGCAAACATCCGGCTCCTCGTTGAGAGCGAAACTCGCGCTCTTGACTACATTCCATTGTTTTGGTTTCTCGGTGTGTACGAAGTTCTCAATCCGGAAGGGACTCTAATTCCGGCCGCATCTCTCTGGGCCACGAGAGCTGCAGGGGCCCTGTTCGTCGTTGCGGCTGTGTTTGCCTTGACGTATCTCATCAGTTACAGACGGTATTCGAAGAAGGTCCTGGAAGGTATCGAGTCGGATATCTTCCGAGAACCGTGGCATCAGCGTTTGGTCGCTTCGGTCCTCAACCAGACGTTCCTTCGTCATCCATTCCAGCGCGGTTCGTTCTATTTCATCGGCCGCATCTTCGGCCGCAGCCAGAAGCACCGGTTGTTTATAGCGATGTATGGTGGCATCGGCCTTGCCGTGATGATGTCGTCACTGTTCGTGCTGAAGCGCGACGTGGATTTTGTGCTCTCGATTTCGCAAAAAGGATTGATGGAAGGTCCGCTAATTCTATCGTTCTTTGTGGTATCCGGGCTTCGAGCAACCTTCAATATCCCGTATGAACTCGGCGCGAATTGGATGTTTCAGATTACGAGCGGTAATCAAGCCGCGGAATTTCTGAAAGCGACACGACGGTGGGTGCTGCTGCGCGGTGTCCTGCCGGTCTATGCGGCACTCGCGCCGTTGGAGTTTGCATTTTGCGATGCGCGCGAGGCGGCATTTCATCTCGCATTTGGCTTGGCCATCGCAACGGTGCTGATAGAGATCCTGTTCTTCAAATTTAATAAGGTGCCGTTTACGTGCTCGTATTTGCCGGCAAAGTCGCATCTGGCGTTTCTTGCCGGCGCGTACCTTTATGGGTTCACGATGTACACGTTCACAATGGCGAGCCTGGAGCGTTGGGTAGCAGAGAGTCCTGAGAGGATGGTCTTGTTCTTTGTGTTCGTCGCTGCGATTCTCGTTTCGCTTTCGTGGTATCGACGCAGTGGCCACGATCGCGCGGTTGAAATCATCTATGAGGAGGATCGGGACCCGCTGATCCGGCAGCTCAACCTCGGGTAGATTGGATGCAAAAGGAACCACAGAGACACAGAGGCACAGAGCGCGCGAATAAGAATCTTTGATCGCGCGCTCTGTGCCTCTGTGTCTCTGTGGTTCTACTCCACACCGAATGCCAGCAGCACGTTGCCGCCTGCTGCGGCGCTACTGATGGCATAGCCGGAACCTACATAAACCATACCGCCGACCACGACTGCACCTGATGTGCTGATTGCACCGCCGTGCGCTTGTACTTTATTGACGGTTTCGAATGGTTGCGCCGTGTTGAATTCCCAAAGCAGCTTGCCGTCTGTCGCCGTGACCGCGTACAGCTTGCCGTCCGATGCGCCTTCAAACACTACACCGGGTATCACAGTCGGAGCTGCGCCAAGCGCTGCACCACGGCCGCCGGTTGCCGGGGCAGGCGGAGTAAACGCCCAGGCTCGTTCGCCGGTCCCAGGGCGCAGCGCAACGAGTCCGGCTCCCCCTGATCCGTAGTAGACGTGGTCGTCATCCACCGCGCCGCCCCATACGATCGAACCGCGACCTCCGCGATTCGTTCCCACCGGCGCTCCGCCGACGTTAATGCGATACAACAAGGCCCCGTTGTTGTCCGGGTCGAGACCGAACACATCACCACCTTTGGTCCCAGCGATGAGGACGCGCTTTCCATTCGGCAGATTCTTCAAAACCGCCGAATTGCCGATATCCATGTCAGGTCCCATCGGATCCGGACACGCTTCACTCTTTACCGGTCCACCGCAGCCACCCATGAATACGTCGTTTTCGGTTGCTTGATATGCCCAGAGAAACTCTCCGGTGTTGATGTTTACGGCCATGATGCTGTCCGTAGTCTTCGGCGATGGCGCTGTTGTAGCGTCACCCGTTCCGAAGTAGACAGCCTGCCGCACCGGATCCACAGTCGGTGAATTCCAAACCGCGCCACCCGCCGGCTTATATAGCGTCACGCCGTTGGACATTTTTTTGTATGGCTTCGGTTCGTCGGGAATGACCCAAGCCTTCCAGATCTGCTTTCCAGTGTTCGCGTCCAGCGCAACCACACTGCCTCGCGACGTGCAGCAGGGATAATCCGGATTGCCGCTGCGAAACTCTTCAGAGGAGGACACCGGAACAAGCAGCTTTCCGC
>DATFXZ010000242.1:0-10760 GCA_035315305.1 Terriglobia bacterium
TTTGGCGGAGCCGGTTTGGCGGCGACCCCAAAGTTGTCGGCCGCGATATCACATTGGATTCGAAAAGTTACAAGATCATCGGCGTTCTTCCGGCGGGTACCTTTGACCGAACCTGGGCCGTGATGTGGTTACCACTCACTTTCAGCCCCGCGGACATGACACGCAACTATCACTGGTTCACTACCATCGCTCGGCTTGAGCCCGGCGTCACTCTGGAGCAGGCCCGCGCCCAAATGGACACGATCGGAGCGAGCATTGCTGCCTTGTACCCCGATTCGAATAAGGGTTGGGGCGTAATCGTCGATCCTTACATCGATCAGGTGGTTGCCCCCCAACTCCGCCGCTCGCTTTGGGTACTGCTCGCGGCGGTTGGCGCCGTGCTACTGATCGGGTGCGCCAACCTCGCCAATCTGACGCTCGCACGGGGTACGGACCGCGAACAGGAGATCGCGATTCGTTCGGCCTTGGGCGCGAGCCGCCTCCGGCTGTTCCGGCAGTTGCTTACGGAAAACATGTTTCTCGGAGTCCTCGGTGCCGTGGCAGGCCTTGCGCTGGGCGATGCGTTGATGCATGGAATCAAACTGTGGTTGTCGGCCGACATGCTGCCACCGGAAGCAAATGTCCGCATGGACTACGGCGTATTTCTTTTCACGATGGTCATCGGAATTCTCACGGGAACCCTTTTCGGCCTGGCGCCGGCGCTCAGCAGCACGCATCCGGATCTTACCGGATCGCTGAAGGAAGGTGGGCGAACGACTGTTGGGCTCCGACGTCGTCGGATAAGGACAGCCCTGGTGCTTGCCGAGGTGGCAATGTCATTTGTATTGCTCGCGGGCGCCAGCCTGCTGATCCGAAGCTTCAACAGGCTTGCAAGCGTTAACCCGGGCGTGGATACAACCAATGTTCTTGCGATGGATCTTCCAATGCCCCCGACGCAATTCACGAACAGCACGACGCTCACAAACTATCTTTCGGAAGTGACCGAGAACGTGCGAAACGTGCCGGGCGTGCGCGACGCCGCCATCACTGATAGACCACCGATGGAAGGCTATGCAAACGGCGCGCCCTTTCTGATCGAGGGGCGGCCCTATCTGCCCTACTCCCAGCGCCCTATCAGTGGGTTCAAGGTCGTAGGCCCGTCGTATTTTTATACGGTTGGCATGAGATTGTTGAAGGGCCGCGGCCTAGAGGAGAGCGATGTTGCCAAGGCAACGCCTGTTACCGTGATCAATGAAACTATGGCGAAGACTTTCTTCAATGGCGAAGATCCCATCGGTAAGTACATTTTGATTTCGCAGCTCGTGTTCGGGAAGCACGCTCGCGGTCCGGAAACCCCTTGGCAGGTCGTGGGAGTCGTGAAGGACGAGAAAGTCGCCGGGAAAGTCCTTAGCGGCCTCAGCGAGGATATGCCGGTCATATACGTCACGTTCTATCAAAGCCCTGGGACTCGCAATAGCCTGGTAGTTCGTGGCACGAATCCGACGCTCTTAATCAGCTTGATCGAACAAGCAATCTGGAAAGTGAACACGGACCAGGCAGTGGAGAACGTTGAGACCTTAGAAGAAATCAAGTCACAATCCGTAGCGCCAGCCCGGGTTCGCACTGTGCTGTTGACCATCTTCGCTGGCATCGCGGTCTTGCTCACTGCGGTGGGGATCTACGGCGTTGTCTCCTATTCCGTGGCACAAAGAGCGCGTGAGATGGCCATTCGCCTGACCCTGGGCGCGTCACCGGGCGATCTGCTGAAGCTTGTGATCGGAAAAGCGATGCTCATGGTCCTGGTCGGACTCGCTCTCGGGGCGGTCGCGTCGCTCGCGCTCACGCGTGTGTTGGCGAGCTTGCTCTATGATACAAGCCCGACGGATCGGATGATGTGGGGCGTCGCCGGGGCGTTGCTGGTAGCGGTGGCGCTCTTGGCCTGCTGTTTCCCAGCCTGGCGCGTGGCGAAGGCGGCCCCCCTGACGACCTTGCGCAATCAGTAGCTCGTGGTAGATCGCGACGTGTTTCGGCGGCGGACACCAGGAAAGCAATCTTCTTTGCCTTGATTGCCTGATAGTCGCTATGCCGGGCGTGCTCGCTTTGACGCACCACTTTCCGGGATCGCAGTTATCCGTCCGCGTGCCGTTATGTTGCAGGCTGAGGCATTTCTTCAAGCTCGCTATTCCACTCGAAGAAACCTCGCACCTCAAGAATGTGATCGGCGAGTTCATTAGCCAGGTGCATGCGTCTTTTCCAATCCACGCTATCGAAAAACAGCTGCGCTTTGGTCGCGAGTTCAGGGTCCAGAGTCATCAGAGCGTCCAACACGTCCTTATCGCGAGGGATGAACCGTCCGGCCTTCAGAAACGCGAAATGCAGCATCTGTCGAACCGCCTCTGAGGCCAACATAACCGCCGCCGCTGGATTTCGCTCGACGATATCCACTGCGTCTTCCAACTTGGTGGCAGCAGCATATCTTGCCTGAATGAGTCTCTGTGGAGTCAACGTCGGGGAAGATCTAAGCAAGGAAATTGCAGTTTGTCGAAGTTGCTCGACCACAGGATCGGTCGCCAGAACAACAGTCCCTGTTGCCATCATGTGCGCCGATATGGGACGTGCCTCTGCCTGATCTTGGACAAAGTATTTCTGAATAACCCAGGGCGGGTTCACAAAGATTTCCGCCGGGACTCCAACAAAAAACCTCTGAAGACGCTGGCGGACCGGCTCCATATGAATAACCCAGACATCCAGATCACTGGCAGCGTCAGGCGTTCCTCGGACAACGGTTCCTGCAGCGATAATGCCAACGGGCTTGAATCGTTCCAGGACGAACGACACGGCTTCATGTAAAGCCCGATCATAGTTGTCGGGCAGCTTTGGAAAGTTACACACGTATTCCATCGCGGTATTCAATCACGTGAGGACCGTTATCCGTCGATAAACTGCCGGACGTAGTGGGATTTCCTAAACAATTAATTCTTGAATTGACTGGTAGAGCCAAAACAGAGTACACCTCAGCCAATGACCTCCCCCAGAATTCTTGTTGTCGAAGACCATGAGCCGTTTCGCCGATTTATTCGTTTGGGGCTTCAAGAGAGGGAGCACCGAATCATTGGGGAAGTGTCAGACGGACTGGAAGCCGTTCAGCTGGCCGAAGAGTTGCAACCGGATCTCATCCTGCTCGATATCGGCTTGCAGCGCCTGAATGGAATAGAGGCCGCCAAGCGGATTCGGGGGGTTGCTCCCAACGCAAAACTTTTGTTCGTTAGCCTGGAGTCTTCTTCGGAAGTCGTAGAAGAAATTCTCCGTTTGGGCGCGCACGGCTACGTTCATAAGCAGCGTGCCGACCGTGATCTGCAGCCCGCTATCGATGCAGTTCTCGAAGGCAAGCGATTCGTCAGCAATGAACTCGAGTTTAACGATGCCAGCCATACCCAAGCTTCCCACCGCCACGAGATTTTCTTCTGTTCTGACGATTCGATCCTTGTAGATGGCCTTGCCGATTTTATCGCTGGCGCTCTAAGTACCGGGAATGCGGCGATCGTATGGGCCACCGAGGTACATCAGGAGATTTTAGTTGAGAGATTGCGCGCAAGAGGCGTGGATATTGATGCGGCCGTTCAAGCCGGGACCTACATTTCATCAGATGCTGCCGAGACGCCGGATCCCGTTCGGATGCTCCAGGCCGTCAGAGACCTGAGCGAGGCCGCCTCCAAAGCAGGTACGAAACATCCCCGAGTTGCTGTTTGCGGTGAACGAGCAGGTCGCTTGTGGGCGGAAGGAAAAACCGACGCGGCGATTCGACTCGAACAACTCTGTAACGAACTAGCACAACAATGTGACATCGAAATTCTGTGTGCGTATCCATCGCCCGAAGACCGCGCAGACGATCGGGCGTTGAAGGTTATCTGTGCAGAGCACACGGCTGTTGTCCGGTAACTGAGCGGGAACCTGGCACCTGCCAATCTATTCTCGTGATCGGTGAGGCCAATGCACATAAGCGACCCATACGTATTTTCCGGAAGGAACAGGTTGTTAAGGAACGCTCATGCGTTCGGGCGTTGGTGCCTGCAGTGGTCCTTGTTCCTGAAACATCCAAAGAAGTTGGGTGCACTGGTCTTGGTCGCGATTGCGTATTATCTCGGCGCCCAAATAGCGTTCGCGATCGGTACGTTCTCTGATCGGATCTTTGCTCCATTCTGGCCTCCGAACATAGTCCTCTTCTGCACCTTGCTCTTCGTACCCAAACGTCAGTGGTGGTTGTACATCGCTGCGACGTTTCCCGCTCATGTACTGGCGGAGATTGCAGTAGGAATGCCCGCTGCACAATTGTTGGTGGCCTTTGGGACCAACTGCACATTGGCGATATTGAATGCAGTTGGTGTCAAGTGGCTCCTAAGGCAGCCTCCTTGGTTTGGAACGTTCTGGAATGCATCGATCTATCTTCTTGTGACCGCTGCTATCGGCCCCGCGCTCTCGGCATTCGGCGGCGCGTTTGTACAGATCCTTAGTGGGGCGAACATCGTTAATTACTGGAGGTCCTGGGGAAATTGGTACCTCGCCAACGCGCTGGCTAGCGTAACGCTCGGACCCGTGTTCCTGATTTGGTTCAGTCGACCTTCGGAGGCTGAGCGGTTCAGTCGCCGCCGCAAGGTCGAAGCCGTCATATTGGCTCTAAGTCTTGGTCTGACCTGCGCAATCGCCTTCCGCATGGGATTTGGAACGGTTACGACCGAGTTCCTGCCGACCGTGCTTTACTCTCCACTTCCACTCGTCCTTTGGGCTGCGATCCGTTTTGGCCAGCGAGGTGCCAGCGGAGCAGTCCTTGTGATCACGGTCGTTTCAATTTGGCAGAACCTGCATGGATCTACATTGTTCAACGACCTCAATCCAGAAAGAAATGTTCTTGCGCTACAGGTCTTTTTGATGGGTGTCGCCGTTCCCGTGTTCTTGCTTGGCGCCGCAATCGATGAACTCCGCCGGACAGGAGAAGCGACGCGAGAGCTTGCCCGCGCGCTGCTGCAGGCACAGGACGAGGAACGCCGACGCATTGCAAGAGATTTGCACGACAGTACGGGACAGAACCTCGTCGTCGCCGGTTTGCTTGCAAACCAAGTCAAAAGCCTCGCGCCGACCTCCTGTGTCCCGCTCATAGCTGAACTCAATGATCTTCTTCAGCGATCGATCATGGAAATCCGTACTGCCACATACCTGCTTCATCCGCCCTTGCTCGATCGACTCGGATTGAGTATGGCATTGCGCTCATACGTCGATGGGTTTTCGAAGCGTACCGGCATCGTTGTGGAGTTGGACCTGTCTCCGGATATGCCACCGATGTCTTCGACCACTGAGCTCGCGCTCTTCCGTGTTATTCAGGAGGCATTAACGAATGTATGGAGGCACTCGGGTAGCTCGACCGCTCGGATTCGGCTTTCGCAGCAGCCTTCGGCTGCCGCACAACAGGTCATGCTCACCATAGAAGATTCTGGCAAGGGGATTCCAAACAACATTCGCGTGTCTAATCTATCCAGCACAAAAACCAGAAATCACGTTTCCGAAGGCCTTGGTCTAGCGAGCATGCGCGAGCGTCTGAATCAAATTGGGGGTTGTTTGGAAATTGATTCAGTGCGCGGCAAAACGGTCATCAGAGCTATCGTGATGTTAAATCCGACTTCGTTGCACACGACCCCGTGAAAACCTCTGGCCATCCTGAAAGACTGGTGTCTCACTGCCTCGACCCAACTGCGGAACGCACGCGCCTGCGCAACTGATCGACAGTGGGCATGACCGTATCCAACAGCGGTGTCGATTCCAGGAGAGAGCGTGCGGCACGACGCCGTTTCTGACTCTTCATGACCGACTCCAGAAACGCAACGCCTTCGGTGTTCCCCAATTCTCGGGCGAAGTCGTAGAGCTCATCAAGGAAATGGGGATCGTCCTTGCGCAGGCCTCGAGCAAGCTCCTGTCGCGACACTAGCGGGAACATGTTTGTGTCGCGAAGCTTTCCAATCAGTTCAAGCGCCATCATCGTGCGCGCGCATTTTTTGCAATGGCCACAATTACGAGGACTTTCCTGATTGTACAGACAGACGCGCAAATGCTTGAGAGCGAGCGGGTGCCGGGAGACGATGCGCGCGATCTTGTCCACGCGGCGGGCTTCGGCACCGTCGTGAACGATCTCCATCGTTTCAGTGGACCACAGTTCGTCCAACAGTGGGTGGGAACCCCACGGCCGTAGCTGGCTGTACGTGAATGTTGAGGACACGATCAGGCGCTTGACGCCGCGCGAGAGCGCCAGCGCGGACGCGGCAAGGAGAGCTCCCTGGTAATACACTTCGTAGTTAAGGCCGAAGAGCGCTCGCAAGTTAGTAAATCCCGAAATCACGCCAGTGCCTGTCTCGCGTGCGACTTCACGGATAGCGGATACCGTGCCGTCAGCTCCGGAAGTTTCGCCGAGGCGCTGCTCATGGCCCTGGATGAATAACAGATGCGTCGGCCGAAGACCGGGATCGGCATCCGGTTTCAGACCTTTTAATAAGGTGTAAAACGAATCAACTCCTGACGAGAACAGCGTTGCCACCATCGTTCCGGTCTGGGAAGGCGTACCTTGACGCTCGTGTACCACGACCGGCGCGCGGCGGAACTTCGGGAACAGTGAGGTCAGAGTGTCTACAATTCGGGGGATCCGAGCGGCAAGTTGCGGAGAAACCGGCGGGACGATTTCCAGCGGTTCACCACGTTCGAGAGCCGGAACAACGAGCGCCGGAACGAAAGGATCCGCCGTATCAGTTACAAGGTTCTGAAACTCGAGCGGAAATTCAAAATACGGTTCGGCACCAAGGCCTTCAACGCGACCTGACAGTCGCACTCCGTTATTGGACGTCTCCAGTCGGACCTCTGACAGCTTCATCCCTTTACCCTCCACCCGGATTCAATTGATCGGAACTCTCGGTCTCATACGCACCATCTCGATGCTTCTATGTGCACTGGTTTGCCTCCGATGAACTCATTCAACATGAGTTGCGAATTCGGATGCTGCAAATTCCGTGACATTTGCATCCGGATCACCACAATTGAAAGACCGCATGTTGTTACGAGGAATTGCAACGTGATTACTTGCTATCTGCGATATTTTATTGCTCCCGGAAAGCTCAAGGAATTTGAAGAGTATGGGCGATGTTGGACTGCGCTCATTGAAAAGTATGGTGGCACTCACGTCGGATATTTCCTGCCCGACAGCCCACCAGACGATACGAGCTCCAGGCATTTCAGCTTTCCAGGTCTCGGTGCTGAGGGACCAACAAATGTTGGTATCGCCCTTTATAGCTTTCGCGACTTAGAGGCCTACAATGCCTACCGCCGGATGGCCGCCGAGGACGAGGAGTGTAAAGCCGTAACCGCGCACTTCAACGAAACGAAATGCTTTGTTGGTTACGAGAGAAATTTCGTAAGGCGTATTGAATGAAACCAAAACTTTCAAAATCAATAACGCTTGAGCAATTTGAGAACGGCTATTGGTATGCAACTCAGATCAAGGAATTTGCAGACCAGATCGGCATTCCATCTGCGAACAAGCTGCGAAAAGATGAGTTGGAAAACTCAATCAAGTTTTTTCTTCAAACGGGAAAGATCAAACTGCCTACGAACAGAAACCTTTCGAAATCAGGTCCAAAGGATTTGGAAAAAGGGTTAAGCCTTGACCTTCCCGTAGTCAACTACACAAGCAACAAAGAAACGAAAGCATTCATATTGAGCGAAGCTCAAAAAATGGCTCCCGGCCTGAAGAAGAAGTCAGGTTCTCGCTATCGTCTGAACCGCTGGCGTGAAGAACAGCTCACAAACGGTATCAAGATCACCTATGGTGATCTGGTGAAAAAATACGTGGAGTTAAATCAGCGGGAAGGACGCTTCGATCAAATTCCGGTCGGCAGATATATCAACTTTCTCAGCGATTTTCTCGCAGCAGAAAAAGGTGCAACAAGAGAGCAAGGTATCGCAGCCTGGAAGCAACTTAAGAAATTGGATGCCCCTAAAAATTATCGGTCCTGGAAAGCCCACAAGAGCTCCAAAGACGTTTCGTGAAGAAGGCCGCCTCTCGCCATGTGGCTAGGCGATCATCGGGCGCTTCTTACCAAACCCAGTCGCCTGTTCAAACGCGTGCGCCATCTGCAGAACGCTGAAGTCTTCCTTGTCCCGACCGACGATCTGAACACCTACTGGAAGCCCTTCGGGTGTGAAGCCTGCGGGTACCGAAGCCGCTGGATTTCCAGTGGCCGAGATGTACCAGCAGGATTTCATCCAGTCGATGTAGTTATCGAACTTCACTCCCGCAATTTCGGCTGGGTATGGCACGTTGACATCGAATGGCGGCAACTGCGTAGTAGGGAGAACAAAGAATTCGTACTTTTCCAGGAATGCCTGAAAGGTTCGCCAAAGCTGGGAATGAGCTGTTTCGGCATTCGCAAGATCTACGGCTGTTAGTCGCAGCCCTTCCTCGATTTCACGTTTCAGTGTGTCCTTGAACGCGTCTGGATGCTCCTGCAGTCGTACACGATAGGTATTGGCACTATTCCATGCGCGAAGCAAACGGAAGGCAATCTCGGCAGGACCAAAGTCCGGCTCCGCCTGCTCGACGGTGCAGCCGAGGGATTCAAATGTCCTCTTAAGTCCATCTACCACCGTTCTGACGCGCGGGTCGAAGGGCACACCGCCAAGGTCCTTGAACCAAGCCACGCGCACGCCCTTGAAGCTGCGATCTAGCGGGCGCGCGAAGCGGTCACCCGACTCGTTGATGGAAAGCGGCGCCCTGGAATCCGGTCCCGCGATCGTGCTCAGCGCAAACGCGAGGTCTGCCACAGAACGCCCCAGGCATCCGGAAGTATTTAGCGTCGACCACCCGAACGCCGCTTTCGGATTTGGTACTCGTCCGATCGAAGGCCGGAACCCGACAACATTGCAGAAGGAGGCCGGATTACGGAGCGAACCTCCGGTATCGGAGCCGCTCGCAACTGGTGCGAGCCCACATGCAAGTGCGACGGCGGCTCCACCCGAGGACCCACCGCAGGTCTTGGTCAAATCGTAAGGATTGTAAGTCGCGCCGAAGACTTTATTAAACGTTTGCGATCCCGCGCCAAATTCCGGCGTGTTGGTCTTGCCGATAGTAATCGCTCCCGCACGCCGCATGCGTTCGACAACAATATCGTCTTCGGTCGGAATGTAGTCCTTATATAGTGGCGATCCAAACGTCGTTCGAATTCCGCGCGTTTCCATCAGGTCCTTGTGCGCAACAGGCAGACCGTGCAGCGGTCCCAACTTTTCCTTTCGCGCTTGCATCTCATCGGCTTTAGCAGCAGAGTCGGCGGCCAATTCTGCCACTAGAGTCACGATCGCATTCACCTTTGGGTTCACACGTTCGATCTGCTTCAGATGCGCAGCTAGTGCTTCACGCGCCGACAACTTCTTCTCCCGGATCAGCCGCGCCATCTCGATGGCGCTCAAGAAACAAACCGAAGAATCGGAGGTCTGAGCCTGCAGCGTGGGCTGCAAGAGAGGCACGCCCGCCATACCCATCAGGATTTCTCGACGCGTTGGATAGTGGTCACTCATGGCGCGAGTCTATCACCCAGAACCGGATTGCGAGGTAGTGGATCTGCAGCTGTGCGTCCGATGCGCTAATGCCGAAGGTTGGACACCGCAGGAAGGAGATCTGACCAATCCTCCTATCCGGGGGCCGACTAGTTCATAGCTGCGGCTCCCTCGGATAGGAATTGGGAATTCGGAATTGAGCATTGGTCAGATCCCTTCCTGCAGCGGATTGGGATCTATTTCTTTGGAGCTATCGGTAATCACAGCGACAATATCGCGGCATGTGGAATACCACGAGATTTCGCACTCGCGTCCTTGGACTATTGTGCTTGCTCACGATCATCACTTATCTCGATCGTGTGTGCATTTCCGTAGCGGGGCCGCGCATACAGGAAGCGCTGAGCATCAGTCCGCTGCGTTGGGGTTGGGTGACCGGCGTCTTTACGATAGCGTACGCGATATTTGAAATCCCCGCCGGAGCGCTTGGGGACCGCATTGGGCCACGCAGGGTGCTGACGCGAATCGTGTTGTGGTGGTCCGTGTTCACTTCGCTGACAGGCCTCGTTTCGAGTTACTACCCGCTGTTGTTGACTCGTTTTCTATTCGGGATGGGTGAGGCGGGCGCGTTTCCAAATATTTCAATCGCGATCGCGCGATGGTTTCCCGTTCATGAACGGGGCCGTGCGTTCGGATTCTCATTGATGGCGACCCAGTTCGGAGGCGCAATCGCACCGTTGCTGGTTGTGCCAATCCAGATTCGCTACGGGTGGCGCGCCTCCTTTTATGTTTTTGGAGTTTTGGGAGTCGTCTGGAGCGCCGTATGGTATTGGTGGTTTCGCGACACTCCCGCTGAAAAGCCCCACATCAGCAAGGTGGAGTTGCACGAGACCCACGGATTGCAAGGCAACGTGCACCGCGGCCTTCCATGGTCCATCGTCCTTCGCTCCACAAATTTCTGGGCCACGATTGGCGTGGCCTTTTGTTATGTCTACACCCTCTATTTTTTCCAATCGTGGTTTCACACGTTTTTGGTAAAGGCTCGCGGTTTTAGCGAAAACGATCTTCTGCTGTCGTCTTTGCCGTTTCTCGTAGCGGCATGCGCTAACTGCGCCGGCGGATTAGCCAGTCACGCGCTCGTCAAGAGAGTAGGTCTAACCTGGGGTCGCCGATCCATTGGTGTAGCGGGTTTGGCAATT
>DATFXZ010000243.1:0-5165 GCA_035315305.1 Terriglobia bacterium
ATTCGAGGCACCCGTCTCGATGGCAACCGTTTCATGCCAAGGGCGATCGCTAAAGGTGCGGTTGCAGTCGTTTCGGCGTTGGATCCGGTTCAAGCGGTTGCCCTGCCCTGGATTCAAGTTGTGGACGAGCGTGCGGCGATGGCTGCAATCGCGGCAAATTTTTATGGGCACCCCACGAGGGACCTGCATTTGATTGGTGTGACAGGCACCAATGGCAAGACAACGACCACGTACATTGTGGAATCCATCCTGAGAGCTGCCGGCAAACCTGCAGCGGTTTTCGGAACGATCGAATACCGGGGCCCCGGATTCGACTCCACGGCCGAACGGACCACGCCGGAAGCACCGGACCTGGAGAAGTTGTTCCGACAGGTCGTCGATGCGGGTTGGCGGCACGCTGTGATGGAAGTTTCGTCTCACGCAATCGAGATGAAGCGCGTCGCAGGACTTCAATTTGATGTTGCGGTCTTCACTAATCTCAGCCGGGATCACTTGGATTTTCATGGCGACATGGAATCGTACTTTCGGGCAAAGCGAAAACTATTCGAAGGCTTGATCGGAACACGGCCGCGCGTCATGGTGTTGAACGCCGACGACGAACGATATGGTGACCTGCGCTCTATCGATCCGTCACGGGTCATCAGCTATGGAATGCAAGTTGCATCCGACATCTGTCCTGTACGCCACCAATTTGGGTGGGAAGCCACCGACGCTACGTTCAAAACGCCAATCGGCGAGCTCAAGGTACAGACGTCGTTGATGGGTAAGGCCAACCTGTTTAATATCGGCGCGGCCATCGGCGTCGGAGTCGCTTTGGCCATACCGGCTGATGCCATTAGCCGTGGTATCCAACAACTGCGCCATGTGCCCGGACGATTCGAAAACGTCAGTGCCGGCCAGCCGTTTCGCGTCATTGTGGATTACGCCCATACGGACGATGCGTTGCAAAAGGTTTTGAAGTCGGCCCGCGAAATCACATCCGGACGGTTGATCGTCGTGTTTGGCTGTGGCGGCGAACGCGATCGCACAAAGCGGCCGCTAATGGGAGAGGTGGCGGTTCGGGAAAGTGACTGCGCGATCGTAACTTCGGATAACCCACGCAGTGAAGATCCAATCGCCATTATTAGAGAGATTGAGGAAGGAATGGAAGGCGTTGAGCACAAGGTCGAAGTCGACCGGCGCAAGGCGATCCGGCTCGCGTTGCTCGAAGCCAAAGAAGGCGACACTGTTCTGATTGCCGGCAAAGGACATGAGACGTATCAAACAATCGGAACCACGGTTCATCCGTTTGATGATCGGGTCGTAACCAAAGAACTGCTCCATGAACTTAACATTGGAAGAAATTAGGGCTTCCCTGGGAGGAACGCTCCAAGGTTCCGGCAATGTCCGGGTCAAAGGCTATTCGATCGATACGCGTACGCTGAAGCCGGGGGAACTGTTTTTTGCGATTAAGGGTCCCAGGTTCGATGGGCATGAATTTGTCCATCAGGCTCTTAATAAGAAAGCTGCCGCGGTCGTCGTTGAACGTCCGGTTCAGTCCAGCGAGGGCTCAGTCATACGTGTTTCATCCACAATTGAAGCGCTTCAGAACCTTGCCCGTGAAGTGCGGCGGCGATGGGGCATGCCGATCATCGGTGTTACCGGCAGCGCAGGGAAGACGACCACCAAGGAGATGACGGCCGCGGTTTTAGGGAAAAAGTTCACGGTTTTGCGCTCTGTCGGAAACCTGAACAACGAGTTCGGTCTCCCGCTTTGCCTGCTTCGAGTCGAGCGGTATCAGAACATCGGCGTACTTGAAATGGGGATGTCGGCCAAGGGTGAAATCCGTAACCTCGCTTCGATCGCCGAACCGAACGAAGGCATCGTCACGAACGTGAATCCGGTACACCTGCAGTTTTTCAAATCGGTCGATGAAATTGCCGAGGCAAAAGCGGAACTGATTCAGGGATTGCATGATCCGAAAGTTGCTTTTCTAAATAACGATGATACTCGCGTGCGCGCCATGGCTCACGGCTTTACGGGAAAAGTCGTCACGTACGGTGTTAAGTCGGCGGCGTCCTTCGGTGCTCATCAGATCCGAGAACTTGGCCTCGACGGTACGGCGTTCAAAGTCCGTCATGGCGGCCGAGATTTCGATTTCGTTTTGCCTCTGCTTGGGCAGCACAACGTCGCGAATGCCGTCGCCGCGATTGCTGTGGGTGCCACTCATGAGGTGTTGTGGGATCAATTGCGAGAAGCCATCGGCGAAATGAAGCCGGAGAAAATGCGGGGCGAGGTGATCAAGTTCCGGGAAGGATTTGCCGTCATCGACGACTCGTACAACTCGAACCCCCGCGCGCTTTCCGAGATGATTCGTTTCATAGCGAAGCTTCAGGGATTTCAACGAAAGATCCTCGTAGCTGGTGAAATGCTCGAGCTCGGGCCCGAAGGTTTCGATCTGCATCGCGGATGCGGGCATGAGGCTGCACGAGCAGGCCTGGCGCTAGTCGTTGCCGTTCAGGGTCAAGCAAAGGAAATTTTGGAAGGCGCTCTTCAGGCGGGAATGGATCGGTCTCGGCTGAAGTTCGCACGCGATGCCGTCCTCGCCGGCGACTTGCTGGCCCGCACCGTGCGAAAGGGCGACGTCGTTCTGATCAAAGGGTCGCGAGGAGTGAGGCTCGATCAGGCGATCAACACGCTGCGGGCAGCGTTTTCGAGCATGGAGCCGTAACGTAACAAATGCTGTATCACATTCTTTACGAATTCCTGTACCCGCTCTACCGGTATTGGTCGCCTTTGCGGGTACTCAACGTTTTTCAATACATTACCTTCCGCACAGCTTACGCCAGTATCACAGCGCTTCTCATCAGCCTGCTACTCGGGCCGTGGCTCATCGCACGTTTACGGGAATTTCAGATTGGTCAACATATTCGCGAAGAGGGGCCAAAGTCGCACCAGAAGAAAGCGGGTACGCCCACAATGGGCGGTCTGCTGATTGTCGTGTCGATCATCGTTCCCACATTGTTGTGGGCGAACCTCAGGAACAGGTTCGTGTGGCTGGTGACGTTCGCAACTATCGCGTATGCGGCCATCGGGTTTGCGGATGATTACATCAAGATCGTACGCAAGCGATCGCTCGGCCTGACCGCGCGAGAGAAGATCGGGCTGCAAGTATTGACTGGTGTCGGTGTCGGCGTGGTTCTCCTTTACTGGATGAACGTCAGCGCACGCCTGTACTCGACTAAACTGAACGTTCCTTTCTTCAAGGCATTCGCGCCCGATTTGCTGATCGATCGATTGTTCAGCACGCCGGTCTGGATCCTGGCCTATCTGCCTTTCCTGGCGTTTGTGGCTCTCGTGATCGTGGGTTCCTCCAATTCAGTGAACCTCACGGACGGATTGGACGGCCTGGCAATCGGCTGCACTCTCATCGCATCGGCCGCCTTGACGGCGCTCACCTACATTACAGGTCACCGGGTTTTGTCGGATTACCTCGACATTCAGTTTCTCCCCGACGTTTCCGAACTGACTATCCTGTGCGGCTCGATGGTCGGAGCCAGTCTGGGTTTTCTTTGGTACAACGCGCATCCGGCGGAAGTATTCATGGGCGATGTGGGTTCTCTTGCCCTCGGGGGCGCGATTGGAACCATTGCCGTGATCATTAAGCAGGAGCTTCTGCTGATTTTCATCGGAGGCGTATTCGTGTCCGAAGCGCTCTCGGTAATGATCCAGGTGATCTCGTTCAAATTTCGCGGAAAGAGAGTTTTCCGAATGGCGCCGTTACATCACCATTTCGAGTTGGCCGGGTGGAGTGAATCGAAAGTGATCATTAGGTTTTGGATTGCATCGCTGATCTTGGCGCTGTTCAGCCTGTCCACACTGAAGTTGAGATGAAATGAATCGGATGAAGTCATGGGACACAGACCCAATTTGTGGCTAAAAAACTAAAACCCGATCGCATCCTTTTTTTTGTAACGCTGCTGCTCGTAGGTTTTGGCGTAGCAATGGTGTTCAGCTCCTCGGCCATCGTCGCGAAAGAAAAATTCGGCGATCCGAATTACTTTTCATTCAAGCAGCTGATTTTTGCGGCGCTTGGGCTGGCGGTGATGTTCGTCGTGATGAAGGTCGACTATCATGCCTACCGGCATCCGGCTTTTGTCTTCTCAGGTCTCGCGATTGTGGTGGCATTGCTCGTGCTTGTATTCTTTCTGGCAGCCGCAGCAAACACACATCGGTGGATTCTGCTTGCCGGATTTTCCGTTCAGCCGTCCGAGCTGGCAAAACTCGCTTTGATATTTTTTCTCGCTTACTTCCTCGAAAAGCGCAAAGGCAAGGTTAACGACCTCGCGTTTACTCTGGTGCCGATCGCAATCATTGTCGCCCTGCTGGCAGGCTTGATCGTACTGCAGCCCGATCTCGGCACAGCGGTGTCGTTACTGGTCATCAGCGCCGCTCTGTTGTTTGTTGCCGGATTGGATCTGCGCTGGATTGCAGCGTCGATCATCTTCGCTGTGCCGACATTTTACCTGCTGGTATTTCGTGTGAAATACCGACGCGAACGTATCCTAGCCTTCATTAATCCTTGGGAAGAGCCGCTGGGACGCGGGTTTCAAATCATTCAATCGTTGTTGTCGGTGGCCTCCGGGGGGATCGCCGGTCTCGGATTCATGGAAGGGAAGCAGAAGTTATTTTACCTGCCAGAAGCCCATACAGACTTCATCTTTGCCGTTGTCGGTGAAGAGATGGGCATGATCGGCACCTGCGCCATTCTGGTTATGTTCACTATTTTTCTGTGGCGCGGTCTGCGTACGTCGGTGCGCGCCCCGGATTCGTTCGGCTTTTATCTGGCGCTCGGTATCACGCTGATGGTCTGCGTCCAGGCTTTCATCAACATGAGCGTCGTGCTTGGTCTGTTGCCCACAAAAGGCATCCCCTTGCCCTTCCTTTCTTACGGCGGCAGTTCGTTCGTGGTGATGCTTGCTGCGGTCGGGATATTGCTTAACGTGTCGCAGCAGTCGAGTTGAGAGTGTTGAATCACCACACACACACAAAACTACAGAGTGATTGGTCCTGACTTGGGACTCATGAAAGCGATTATTGCTGGCGGCGGAACTGGTGGGCATTTGTTTCCGGGCATTGCCGTGGCGCGGGAAATTCAGCGTCGCGACGCTCGGTCGAAGATCTTG
>DATFXZ010000244.1:0-6920 GCA_035315305.1 Terriglobia bacterium
TACAAGGTCCGACAATAACTCCATGCAACGCCTGCCCTTCTTGTCAGGAAATTGCATCTGGAAAATCGATCGACGTATTCGAAATCGATGCGGCCTCAAACACCGGCGTTGACAATATCCGCGAACTCAGAGAGAGCGCGAAGTATGCGGCCGCGCGCAGCCGGTACAAAATCTTCATCATCGATGAAGTCCACATGCTGTCGACGTCCGCATTCAACGCGTTACTGAAGATTCTGGAAGAACCGCCGTCTCATGTTGTGTTTATCATGGCCACAACGGAGCGACATAAGGTTCCGGCAACCATTCTGTCTAGATGTCAGCAGTTCATCTTCAGAACAATCTCACCGGCGGAAATTCAGGGACATCTTCGCCAGATCGCCGCGCGTGAAGGCATCAAAATCGAGGATCGCGCGCTGTCTTACATCGTCAAGGCGGCCGAAGGAAGCATGCGCGACGCTCAATCGCTATTGGATCAAATCATTGCCTTCAGTGGTCAAGAGGTCGTCGATGAAGATGTGCGTGATGTGCTCGGCTTCATTCCCAGCGAGATACTGGACCAAACCGTCAGTGCTCTGGCCCGTGGTGATTCCAAGTCGCTTATCCAAACAGTTGGGATCGTGATCGATCAAGGGCTGAATATTCAGCAATACGTTCGGGAATTCATCGCGCGGATTCGAGACCTTTTGGTATTGAAACTCGGACTGGATGAAAAGATTTTGCTCAGCCCGGCAGAGAAAGCTGCCCTGGCCGAGGTGGCGACGGGTTTTTCGGAACAGGATTTGATTCGCATTTTCGACATGCTGCTCCGGCTTGAAAGCGACCTCCGCTGGACGTCTCAGCCGCGATTTCATTTGGAAGTCGGATTTATCAAACTCGCAAAAGTTGGGCACATCCGCGATATCGAGGAAATCCTGCGCGAGGTGAAAGGCGGGCGTGGTGAGGGTGAATCGAAACCTGAGCCCAAAAACTCGCCAAGCAGGGTTCAAGCGACTGCCCCGAGCGCCCCTCCAGAGCCAAGTACCTTTCAAGACACCTTCAACCGCCGCGTCGAAGAAAAAGCGGCAACGACGGCTGTTTATCTTCAGAAGGCAGAACGCATCGAACGCATTGGAGATATAGTTCAGATCGTCCTTACGAATGCGACGCAGCTGGCGCTGCTTCAATCGAAGGAGCACAAAACGGTCCTGGATAGCGTTGCCGGCGAACTGGTTGGCAAAGCAGTTTCGGTGTCTCTTATAATCAAAGAACAGCCGCAACGCGACGGAACCGCTGTTGAAAACGTCAAAGACGAGCCTCTCGTGAAGCGTTTTCTGGAAGTGTTCCGCGGAGATTTGGCCCAAGTTAAGCCCGCGAAAGGGGAGTAGTTTATGAACCTGCAGCAACTGATGAAGCAAGCTCAACAAATGCAGGAAAAGCTGCAGAAGCAGATGGAAGCAACAGTAGTGGATGCGACTGCGGGCGGCGGCATGGTGGCCGTAAAAATGAATGGCCAAAAGCAGCTGCTTTCCATTCAAATTGATCCCGAGGTTTTCACCAGCGGAGACAAGGATATGCTCCAGGATCTAATCGTTGCTGCGGTCAACGAAGGCATCCGCAAAGTCGATGAAGCTCTTGCAGGACAGCTTGGGGGTCTAACCGGCGGATTGAAGATTCCTGGCTTGTTCTAAGAATGGACATCGCAGAACCCGTCAATCGGCTCATCGAACAATTTAAAAAGCTACCCGGCATCGGCGCAAAGTCCGCGCAACGCCTCGCGTTTTTCATTCTCAAAATGGATCAAACGGATGCGGCCGATCTCGCGGAGTCTATTCTCGAAGTGAAACGTTCGATCCGTCGCTGTTCTGTTTGTAACAACCTGACGGATGTGGATCCCTGTCACTTCTGCACGCACCCGACACGTTCCGATCGCCTTTTGTGCGTCGTCGAGGAATCAAACAATATCCTGCCCGTCGAAAAAACCCACGAATTCAAAGGACGCTATCACGTGCTCATGGGATCGATTTCGCCACTGAAAGGCGTCAGTCCGGATCAACTCGCCATTGCCTCTCTCCTGAAAAGACTGCAAGCCGGAAACGTGGAGGAAGTGATCATCGCCACCAATCCGAATGTTGAAGGCGAGACGACGGCTCTCTATCTCTCGCGGTTGATCAAACCTCTGGGTATTCGTGTGACGCGCCTGGCGCTTGGACTGCCCGTTGGTGGTGACTTGGAATACGCCGACGAAGTTACGATGGCGAAGGCTTTGGAAGGACGGCGCGAACTGTAGAGGAATGTCTTTGGGATTAGCCCGCCATCATCTGCTCAAACACATCTTCCGCGTGATATGAACTGCGGACCAACGGCCCGGAGAAGACCCATCGAATGCCGAGTCGTCGGCCGATTTTACCAAGCTCCGCGAATTCGTCGGGATGGTAGTACTTCTTAATTTCCGCATGTTTCGTAGACGGCCGAAGGTACTGCCCAATCGTGAAAATATCGACGCCGCTGTCCACGGCATCATGCATCAAGTCGATAACTTCTTCCCATTCTTCGCCAAGGCCAACCATGATGCCGGTCTTGATAAAAATATCGGAATCCATCATTTTTGCCGCTTTCAACAGGCCGAAAGATCTCGTGTAGTCCGACTTGAATCGGATTGCCGGATAGAGCCGGCGGACCGTTTCGATATTGTGGGAAAAAATATCCGGCCTTGCATCCATGATCATTCGAACTGATTCAAGCGAACCTTGAAAATCCGGCGTCAGCAACTCGATCTTCACCCGCCGGTCCAGCTTTCGAATTTCCCGTACCGTTTCCGCGAAAACCATCGCACCGCCGTCAGCCAGGTCGTCACGATCAACCGATGTGATGACGGCATGCCTAAGCTTTAGATCCGCGATGGCCGCCGCCACTCGTGCGGGCTCCATCAGGTCGTATTCTGTCGGCCGGCCGCTTGTGACGGCGCAGAACGCGCAGGCACGAGTGCAAATATTGCCGAGAATCATAAAGGTCGCTGTGCGATGCTTGTCCCAGCACTCAGCAATGTTTGGACACATCGCATCTTCGCAAATGGTGTTGAGGTGGTGCGATCTGAGAATGCGGCGAACGTCGAAGAAATTTTCGCCGCTAGGAATACGAACCTTAAGCCACTCAGGTCGATTGCTCATAAGTGAATGGCAGCGCCGAAGACATTTTCCATCGCTTCGTGCGTGGCTTCGGAAAGCGTAGGATGCGCGTGGATCGTGTTGACGAGGTCATCCACAGTTCCTTCGAGCGCGATCGCCGCAACAGCCTCAGCAATCATTTCCGTCACGGTGTTGCCGATCATGTGAACGCCAAGAATCTCACCGTACGTCTCCTCGGCAACAACCTTAACGAACCCGTCGCTTGCATCCTCGATTTTCGCCTTGGCAATCGCCGTGAAAGGAAATTTGCCTACTTTAACCTTAAAACCAGCTTCTCTCGCTTTAGCTTCGGTCAAACCGACGCTGGCGACCTGCGGATCACAATACGTACAGGATGGAACCTGATTGTATTTAACGGGAGTAGCGTGTTTGCCTGCGATCTTTTCAACCGCGACGATGCCTTCCTGCATTGCGACGTGAGCGAGCAGCGGTGATGGCGTAACGTCGCCTATCGCGAAGACGCCTTTCACGTTCGTCTCCATGTACTCGCCGACTTGGATGAAGCCGCGTTCGGTGGCGACGCCGATCTTTTCGAGGCCTATATTCGCTGTGTTGGGACCGCGGCCCGTTGCCAGCAGCACCTTCTCAACCGTGTACTTCTTGACCTCGCCCTTTTCGGTTTGGAACGTGACCTCCAGGCCATTCTCGGTAGGTTTCGTTGTCTCGAGTTTTGCCTTCGTGTGGACCTCAATTCCCTTTTTGGTGAAGACCCGCTTAAGCTCTTTCGAGATCTCGTCATCCTCGAGCGGCACGATATTGGGCAGGACTTCGAGCAGTGTCACCTTCGTGCCAAAGCTGTTGTAAATGGACGCGAACTCCACGCCAACTGCACCGCACCCGACGATCAGCATGGACTTAGGTACTTGCGTCAGATCGAGAACGCCGACATTGCTAAGGATCGTCTTTTCATCGAAGCTGTAACCGGGCAGTGACTTTGCTTCCGAACCGGTGGCGATAATGATGTTTTTCGCGACGACTTCTGTCGATGCACCGTTCCCCTTAACTAGAATTCTGTCCGGCGCGACGACTGTACCGTACCCTTTGAAGACGGTGGCTTTGTTCTTTCTTAGGAGGAAATCAACGCCTTTCGCATTCTTATCGACGATGTCTTTCTTCCGATCTTGAATCTTTCCGAAATCGATTCCGATATCACCCGTCTTGAACAGACCTTGTTGTGATGCCCTCTTGAGCTCTTGGAATAAATGGGCATCGCGCAACAGAGCCTTGGTTGGAATGCAGCCCCGAAGCAGGCAGGTCCCGCCGTATCGCGAGTCCTTTTCGATGACAGCGGTCTTCAGACCGAGTTGACCGGCGCGGATCGCCGCGACGTATCCTCCTGGTCCAGTCCCGATGATCGCTACATCAAACGGCGCCTGTTCTTTCAAAATCTCACGCTTTACTCGTCAGAAAATGTCGAAATGTTCTTCCTGGAGAAGCGGATCGGACTTCACGATAATGTCCTTCTTCGTCCAGTCTTCCAGTTCGTTCAGCGAAACGAACTCACCGCTCTTCAAAGCCTTCGCGATATCAGGATTGACGCGCACGGTGATCTCTTTACTGTCAAGAAGGTGTGTCATCTTCTTAATTTCTTGTTGGATATCGTAACAGATCGTTTCAGGCGACTTTGCCCACCCCGACCCATTGCAGTGCGGGCAGGGCCGGCATAAGGTGCGCTCCAACGACGGCTGCGTGCGCTTGCGCGTGATAGCGACGAGGCCGAAATCGTTGAACTGGAGGATCTTTGACGGAACCCGGTCCGAACGCACCGCTTCTTCAAGAGCTGCCATTACTCGCTGGCGGTTCTTCTTTTCCTCCATGTCAATGAAGTCCACAACTATGATTCCTCCGAGATTTCGAAGACGAATCTGGCGAACGATTTCATGCACAGCATCGACATTGGTCCGAACGATCGTGTCCTCTAATCGATTCGACTTCCCGACATACTTGCCGGTGTTCACATCGATGGCAACGAGAGCTTCCGTTTGATTAATCACAATATAGCCGCCGGACTTCAGCCACACTTTCGGTCGAAGCGCTTTTTCGATCTCCGTGTTCAGGCCATACTCTTCGAAAATCGGCGTGTCCTTCAAATGCAGCTTCACGCGGTTTACCAGCGCCGGCTGGAACTTGCTCACAAAATCCAGAACTGTCGCAAACTCCGCCTCGTTATCCAAACGGATGGCGCTATAGTCGTGCGAAAGCTGATCGCGAAGCAGCCGCTGCACCAGATTCATTTCTCGATGGATCAAAGTGGGCGCGGACTTCTTCTCGCTTTTTGCCCGGATATCCGACCAGAGATTGCCGAGAAACCGGATGTCCTGGACAAATTCTTCTTCACCGCGTCCTTCCGCCGCCGTCCGTACAATGAAACCGCCCGGCAAGCCGTTGCGATGGTCATGAATAATTCTCTTCAGCCGGGACCGCTCTTCGTCGGAAGCAATTTTTCGCGAAACCCCGACGTGATCGACTGTGGGCATGTAGACTAAGTACCGGCCGGGCAGGGCAATGTGCGAGGTTATGCGTGCGCCCTTCTTACCCAGCGGCTCTTTTGAAACCTGTACCAGAATCTCCTGACCCTCTCGAAGCAGTTCCGAGATCATCGGGCTCGATTTCGGCGGGTGCCCATTTGTCCGGTGCTCTTCCGGTTTCGTCGGCGGTGGACCACCACGGCCTCTCCGCGCGCGACGGCTTGCGGAACGATGTGCGAATTGATATTGATCGGAACGGTCTGTGATTCGCGCGCTCGAAGAAGGCGAAGCCTCATCGGATTCCTCATCTCGTGAGATATCGGCAGCGTCCGGTTCCGGCTTGTCCGGAGCCTGAGACGCCTCGATCTCGGGGGGAGCCGGCGGAGCAGATGGCTCCTCGATCTTCGGCTCGGGTAGCGGTGGAGGCTGTTCCGCCACAGCTCCGAGCGTCGCGTTTTTGTCTTCATCCTGGGCTTCGGGTTCGGGACGACGCGACAGCTTCGCAAGTGATTCGCCCGGTAGCACTTCGAGGCTAGTGTAGGAACGATCGTCGTGACGCGGTTCATACGACTTGCCTTCAAATGAAGGGATCTTTGGTTTCTTGCCACGACGGTCGCGATCCCTCCGACCTCGACCGCCACCACCCCGTCGATCGTAATCGTCATGTGGCCCGGCACCGGCCGGGCCTGCCATAGTGCTTGGACCTGCTACTTCGGGTCGCTCACCTTCGCTAAAGACTTCACCGGGAATTGGTTGAATTCCGGAGACAGGAGCCGGCTCGGGCGCAGCCTCTACTGTTATAGGACCGGCTGGGGTTGGAATCACAGGCGGGGCAGCAGGCTTGATACGGCCAACTTCCTGCAATTCTGCGACTTCGTCTTCAACAGTCGAAACGATTTTTTCGTATTCTTCCGTGTCTTCAAAGAAATCCGAAACGTAGAGGAAAGCGTCGCGGTCTAGGCCGATGTCCACGAAAGCGGACTGCATGCCTGGAAGGACTTTCGTTACCTTACCTTTATATATATTGCCGACGATGCCTTGGGAGCGGTGCCGCTCAATATAAAACTCAACGAGTTCGTCGTCCTCCAGAATGGCGAGCTTGGTTTCTTGGGGTGTTGTAGAAATGATTAGTTCTTTTTGCATCGAAACTCCTGTGCCCGTTTCTGGCAGCGCACAGGGACACCCCGAGAGCCGTTGCCTGTTGGCAAAGGTCGCGTATTGTCATGGGAAAACTCCTGTGCCCGGAGGAGCTTTTCTTACAGCGCTCAACTCTTAAACGGGCAAAAAA
>DATFXZ010000245.1:0-5297 GCA_035315305.1 Terriglobia bacterium
TTTCCGCTCGCCCGCCGGTGTCGTGACTGCTCCTAACGGGGATATCTTCGTCGCCGACGGCCACGGATCGAACAACCGCATCGTGAAGTACTCAAAGGATGGCAAGTTCATCAAGGCCTGGGGAAAAACCGGATACGCGCCGGGCGAGTTTCGTTCGCCGGTACATTGCATCGCGATGGACAAGAGAGGCAGAGTCTTCGTGTGCGATCGGTCGAATACTCGAATCCAGATTTTCGATCAGGACGGCAAGTATCTGGCGACCTGGCATCAGTTCGGAATGCCAAGTGGGATCGCCTTCTCCGTAAATGACGAAGACCTTATATATGTGTTCGACTCGGAGTCGGACAATGTCGACAACCCGGGGTTCGAGCAAGGGATCAGAATCGGAGACGCTCTCAACGGTTGGGTGAAGTACTTTATTCTCGACCAGGGCGGCAACCCGCAAACGGGAACCGGAAGCGGGCCGGAGTTCGGCACGGTGGATAAACACGGGAATATATTTGCCGGAGAACCGAGGCCACGAGTGTTGCGTAAGTACGTGAAAGTGCGCTAGTCAGTTGGCGCATCGCCAGTCTGTGGATGGAAAGCGCAAAGCCATTGCCATCCCGGAATGAATTGCCCGATCCGACGGACCGATCGCATCCGCGATACAACCCCGCGACCGGCTCCGCTCCCGTGCCGGAACGCTGAGAGTCGCGAGCCACTCGGAGGCGTTCATCGAAAGATCCCACCTACAATTGCGAAAATGGCCCGGTCTTTAAGCCGGGCCAAAATGCGCCTCATCACTATCATTTGAACGACGCCAGAACTTCGGCTTCCCGTTGAAAGCGAGTGATACGTCCAGGATCGCGCGAAAACTCCTCCGGCAGGATCTTGATTGCGACTTCGCGTTTGAGCTTGGTGTCGCGCGCCCGATTCACCTCTCCCATTCCGCCCTTGCCGAGCAGACTCGAGATCTCGTGCGAGCCAAGCTGAGTTCCAACTGGAATGAGCATGTTTTCGGGCGGTCATTATACCTGCACTAAACTGGAAAAGTGAGGTCAGGGATCGCGGAGATTATCGATGCTTCCACAAACGTATCGTGAAGGTTCTCCTCACGCGGAAATGATCTCGACGTCGTATCGCTTGAAGTTCGGATCGGCTGTCACGATGGGAATGCCCTCGGCTTGAGCCTGAGCAATCAGGAGGCGATCGAAGGGATCGCGATGATGAAAGGGCAGCCGCGCGACACGAACGGCATGGCTAAACTGCACCGCTACGGGATGAGTACCAGTCATAGTGAGTCCCTCGGGAATGTATTCGGCGGGCGGGCTTGGTAGCGGAAGTTTACCCAGGCTGTACTTGATAGCAATTTCCCAAACACTGGCCGCCGAGAGCAGCAATTCGTTGCGTTCATTCTCAAGTTGCCGGAGTGTGCGCTTGGATACTCGCTCGGGTGATTTGCACAACCAGAGCCAGATTTGAGTGTCGAGCAAGATTCTCATCAGAGACTGGGCTTGTGGAAATCACGCAGCACATCGTCCGGCAGCGGGGCATTGAAGTCGTCCGGGAGTTCCCATTTCCTCTTATCAAATCCAAAAACCCGCTTGCGCGTTTTGCCTGCCGGCACCAGCCGGGCCACAGGCTTGCCCGCCCGCGCGATGACAATCTCTTCACCCGATTCTACCTTTTTCAGAAGCGCTGACAGCTTCGTTTTGGCCTCATGAACATTTACGGTCTTCATGTTGACAGGATAGCTAAGCGACTGGACTAACTCCACAGCAAAGTTCGCCGCTAACGCGGCTGACTGGCTACCGGACCCTGTATACGCTGGAAAGTTTTATTTAGTGTCGTGTCCGTAGTCCTTCCACTTCTCCTCGACTATAATTGCCGCGCAAAACGAAGGTACAACGATGAGCCTTACAGCGGGCACCAGGCTTGGTGCATACGAAATAATCGGGCCGATCGGCGCCGGCGGTATGGGAGAGGTCTATCGCGCGAAGGATACGAACCTCGGCCGCGACGTTGCCATCAAGCTGCTGCCCGAAAGCTTTGCGAGCGATACCGAGCGCGTCGCGCGATTCGATCGCGAAGCCAAGCTGCTCGCTTCGCTGAACCATCCCAATATCGCTTCGATTTATGGTTTCGAGTCCGGCGCCCTCGTCATGGAGTTGGTTGAAGGAGATTCGCCGCACGGGCCGATGGCCTTTGCCGAGGCATGGCAGATCGCATCCCAAATTGCAGCCGCACTCGAATACGCGCACGAGAAAGGAATCATCCATCGCGATCTGAAGCCCGCGAACATCAAGATCACCAACGACGGCATGGTGAAGTTACTCGATTTCGGTTTAGCCAAAGTCTTCACCGATCCCGTGGGTGCTCCCCAGGCAACGCTTTCGAATTCGCCAACACTCACGATGGCTACTGATGTCGGGGTGATTCTCGGCACTGCCGCTTACATGGCGCCCGAACAGGCAAAGGGAAGGAACGTCGACAAGCGTGCCGATATCTGGTCTTTCGGTGTGGTGCTGTAACGAGTTGCTCACGGGTCGGCAACTTTTCGAAGGTGAAGATGTATCCGAGACACTGGCTCAAGTACTCACGAAGCAACCGGACCTGGAATCGGTCCCCCTTCAAAGCCGGCGCCTGCTGCGGGCCTGTTTGGAAAAAGACCCCAAACTGCGCCTACGCGACATTGGCGATGCGGCGAAGCTTCTAGACTTCAGTCCGGAAAGCCCAGAGCTCAATCTCGATGTCCGAAAACGGCCGCGGCAGTGGGTACCCTGGACTGCAGCGGCTGTTGCTCTGGGGTTGGCGCTTTCCCTTGTCTGGATTCGTGTTCGTGAAACCGGCCCGTCACCGGAACGGGTGCAGTTCCAGATCTTTCCGCGAGACCAGTATCGATTGGGCGGATTTCAAGTTTCGCCCGATGGTCGACAAGTCGCGTTCGTGGAAACGGATGGCCGCGGTGTAGGGCGCCTGCAGGTCCGTGCTCTGGATTCCTTGGAAACCAGAGTTCTGGCAGAGCAATCCACAGCAGTTCTTTTTTGGTCGCCGGACAGCAAGTACGTGGCGTTTATGACCGACCGGCGACTACGCAAAGTGGATATCTTCGGGGGCGGCCCGCAGACGATAACCGATGTTGCTTTTGCACCGCGGGGCGGTGCCTGGAGCCGGAACGGGACGATTCTGCTGGGCGGTACTCAAGGACTCTGGAGTGTTCCAGATCGAGGTGGTTCGCTTTCTCAGGTGACCGCCATTGACTTCGAAAGACAGGAGAACTCACACGCCTTCCCAAGCTTTCTGCCCGATGGACGCCGTTTCCTATACTTGCGTCGATCCACTGAATCTGACAACAGCGGCATCTACCTTGGGGACCTGAATGCGCGGCCCGGCGAACACACGGCTCAGCGGTTGGTTGCGACGGAAACCGGTGCAGCTGTTTCAAACGGTCACCTGCTATTCCTGCGCGAAGACATTTTGGTGGCGCAACCCTTCGATGTTGAAGCAGGAGTGCTCACCGGCGAAGCAATGACGATAGTTGAGCCTGTCGGCAGCGTGTTGAGCATAGGCCTTGGCTTGTTCTCTGTATCCGACTCCGGCACGCTGGTGTACCGTACCGGCAGAACGACGCAAACCCGTCCCGTCTGGTTTGAGCGCCCCGGTATTAAGAGCTCTCCGATTGCAGAACCTGGGGATTACGGCGAACTCGCTCTCTCTCGCGACGGGAGCCGGCTTGCGCTGACCCATCGCGGCCGCACCTGGGATATCGAGGTGGTCGATCTAGCGCGCGGTTCGTCGATGCGCTTGACTTTCGACGGAGCCAATGAAAGCAATCCCGTCTGGTCGCCCGATAAAAAGCAAGTCGCATTCTTTTCGTCTCAAAAGGACTCACAGGGCATCCATGTGAAGGCGTCCGACGGCACTCGCGACGAAGAGATTCTCATCTCATCCGGCAGCAACAGCGCGCCTAATGATTGGTCCCCGGATGGGAATTACCTTCTCTACACGCGTGTGGACCCAAAGACGGCAGCAGACCTGTGGCTGTTTTCGGTGAAGGACCGGAAGTCGAAGCCGTTTCTGGCCACAAAGGCTAGTGAAGGCCAGGGGCAGATATCGAATGACGGACGTTTCGTTGCGTACACTTCGGACCAATCCGGAAGGGCCGAAATCTACGTGCGAACGTTTCCCGATGGTGAAGGACCCTGGCAGGTGTCTCGCGGCGGTGGAGTCGAGCCGCGCTGGCGTGGTGATGACAAAGAACTTTTCTTCAGAGTTCTCAACAACAGGCCGCCTGCTGCGGTCGACGTCTTTCGGGATCCCATATTTCGAGTCGGCCCGCCGCAAATGTGGTTCAACAGCACCGAGCTTGCTTCTTTTCTTGGTGCGGGAGGGGTGACTCGCAATCCGCGATGGGCGCCCACACCGGATGGAAAGAGAATTATCGCCGTGATGCAGGAAAACCAAGAAATCCTCTCGCCCTTGACAGTCGTGACGCACTGGCAGACCGGGTCGAGAAAGTAGCAACTACGACCACTGTTTGCCTGCGGCCGTTACGATAGGCCACGACAATCTACGCTTGCACACCACGCAGTCGGATTGATAGGTAAGAGGTTCGCGCCGCTTGTTTCTCTGCGCACCTTGCAGGCCGCCGGGCGCCGTGTTTCTGGACCTTCATTGTATTTTTCGGAAGTCACAGGCCAGAAGGTTTCGATCGACAGGACATATCCTCGAGCCTCCCAACGCCGCTCGATGACCACCGCGAGTTCACCCTCCAACACAAGCTTGTGAGCATGTTTGTTTTGACGATTTTGCCGGGCGCAATAACGATGCCGGCGATCCGATCCACATGCTCCCACTTGAGCGAGCCCGTTTGGTCTTTGCGCCCAGGCGCACAGAAACACAAAAGGGGTCTTTTATTGAGGCGGCGATGTGCAGGGGCGTCCTCCCGTGCGCCAACTTGCTTTTGTTTGGTGCTCACAATCATGCCATCTCGGACTTGAATCTCGCTGGCCAGGGAGTACTAGGCCGCAATCCCGACCGATTCCTTCGCCTTTCGGACCACATTAATGACCAGCGGTATGGTAGTTATTGCTCCGATCGCAAGGAGTACCCGACCGGTTTTCCTGCGTTGTCCTCGATTCAATTTGTCGGCCAGGATTAGTCCAAGTCCGGTGCCAAGT
Organism: Terriglobia bacterium; assembly: GCA_035315305.1. Classification (GTDB taxonomy): domain Bacteria; phylum Acidobacteriota; class Terriglobia; order 20CM-2-55-15; family 20CM-2-55-15; genus 20CM-2-55-15. The sequence goes on from DATFXZ010000245.1 coordinate 5,163, forward strand.
GCGACCCGAGTGGCAGCGATGAATCCAATCTCCGGAATTCTCAAAGAAACGCTTCTCTTTCGCATAAGTCCACCTGTTGTTCATTTTTTGCAACACACAAACGCTCTAAAAACAGCGTAGCACTCGTTTCTGTAA
>DATFXZ010000246.1:0-2574 GCA_035315305.1 Terriglobia bacterium
CACAATGTTTGGGGAGTGAACTTCGGCGGACCGATCCAGGTCCCAAAAATCTTTCCCAATGCTGAACGGAAGCAATTGTTCTTCTTTTACTCTTTCGAACGGCCGCACACGATCACACCTCAGACGCCCCGATTTGTAACGGTGCCTACACAGCTCGAACGCCTGGGGGATTTTTCCCAGTCGGTCAATTCGGCAAACACGAAGGTTTACATTCGCGATCCGCAGCTCGATCTGGCCGACGCCTGCACGGCGGTGGACCAGACGGCTTGCTTCCGGGATCCGTCCCGCGCAACGCCAGACAATCCGGACGGTTTGAATATCATTCCGAAGTCGCGCTGGAATTCGAGCGGACTCGCGATCTTGAATTTTTTTCCGTTGCCCAATCAGCCGGCCGGCAGCGTGCGCAATTACGTTTCACAGAAAAGCGTGAATGTACCGAAATGGAGTCAGCTCATTCGCGTGGACTTCAAGCCCACCGACAAGGATAGCTTCTTCGTAAAAACGCAATGGTGGAGCGCGGACAACGAAGGGTATCAAACGTCGGGCTGGCCTTCAGGCGATGCGAACACATGGGGACTCAGCTCTCATTATTTATATAGGGACGACGGATTGAGCGTGAACTGGGTTCACATTGTCAGCGGGAAGATCGTCAACGAAGCAACGCTGGGTTTACGGCGCGACAGCGAAGGCTTCCTTCCGTCCGACGGCGTGATCGAAAGGTTGACGCGAAAGACGCTGAACTATACCGAGCCTCAGCTTTTTCCTCAGAACAACCACCTGGGCACAATCCCGCGAGTGACAAACTGGACCGGCGTCGCTGGCACGCCCGCAAATATCAACTGGCTCGATCGGTGGGGCGAAACCGGCCATGATTATTTCCTGCCGACGTTCGCCGATAATCTTTCGATCAACCTGGGTCGCCACAGTTATAAGACCGGCATATATTTTGAGAACATCAGAAATGGAGAAGCCGCCGGCGGAAACTGGACGGGAACGTTCAACTTTAGCGGCACGGATAGTAACTTCACACCGGCTCTCGGAAACACGGGGTATGCGTACGCGAACGCGCTGGTCGGGAATTTCAGAAGCTACAGTGAAGGCAGCGCGCGCCCCTTCGTGAACCTGCAGATCAAGCTTGTTCAGTGGTACGCGCAGGATCAGTGGAAAGTAAATCGTCGCTTGACGCTGAATTATGGCCTTCGCATGGGCTATAACCTGCCATGGCATCAGCGGGACAATCGCGCATCCAGCTTCGATCCCGCACGTTTCGATCCGGAGAAAGCTCCAATACTCTACGAGAATGGCTGCGCCGTGGAGTTCGCTCCACCCGCTACCTGTCCAGCCGCCAGCCGACGCGCGCGGGATCCGCGAACCGGGCAACTCTTCACCAATACCTCTCTCGTCGGCTCCTTTGTACCGGAAGCCGGCGATCCGCTCGATGGCCTGGCATTGGCAACCGATCCCACTGTTCCCGGCGGTTTCAGAGAGATACGGCGCCTGAATTGGGAGCCACGCGTCGGTTTTGCGTGGGACATCTCGGGCCGAGGCGGGACCGTTGTTCGGGCGATGGGCGGCGTGTATCATTCGCCGCGCAACGGAGGCGGGACGACGGGCGGAAATCTGGTCAACAATCCACCGCTTCAACGCACTCTGACGATCGATTACGGCAACATCGCCAACCTGACGAATCTCATAAGCACCGCGCTAAACAGACCCAGCACCGTGAATGCTCTAGAGCGATACTCGCACACGCCGGCAATTTACAACTTTTCCATCGGCATTCAGCAAGACATCGGTTTCAAGACGTTGGTGGAAGTCAGCTATCTTGGATCACTCAGCAGACACTTGGGCGAGAGACGAAATCTGAATGGAATTCCCGATGGCGCAAGATTGATCGACTGCACGATTCCGAATCTTTGCCATCCCGAGAATAAAGACCCGGTGACGGGAAACCGCTTCGGCGACGATTTCCTGCGCCGCTATCATGGGTTCGGCGATATCAATACCGTCACGTACAGCGGCAGCGGCAACTACAACAGCCTGCAGGTACAGATCAATCGGCGGTACACAAGTAACTTTCAATATGGCATTGCGTACACGTGGTCCAAAGCCCTGGATTATGCCAACGACGACTCCTCGGATGTTTTCTACAGTCGCCCATACAAGCAATTCAATTACGGTCCCGCGGACTTCGATCAAACGCACATCTTTACCGCGAACTACATCTGGAATCTGCCATCACCGCCTGCATTTCTAAATCAGCATGTCATCAAGGCACTGTTCAACAACTGGCAACTCTCCGGCACGACGTCGCTCGTCAGCGGCAAACCGAAAACGAATTTGGGAATCACGAACGTCACTTACAGCGGAGGCACCACCGACTACACCGGCGGCGAGGTGCAGGCACGACCCGTCCTTATTTGTAATCCGAACAAGAGGACTGGACGCACCGATGCAACGGGCACACCCGTGTGGATCGATACTTCCTGCTTCACCCGCCCAACAACGCTGGGTGAAATCGGCAACTTGCAGCGAAACCTTGTTCGCCTTCCGGGTATCTTCAATTCCGATCTC
>DATFXZ010000247.1:0-9688 GCA_035315305.1 Terriglobia bacterium
GTTTTCCTGAGGAAACTGTGGGACCGGCGGCAACACGCCGACGACAACATGGACTCGATCGTTCATCTGAAACTGCCGGCCGATGATTGCGAGGTCGCCACCAAAACCGCGTTGCCAGTACTCGTAGCTCAGCACAAGTACTGCTTCAGCCCCAGGCTGTTCGTCATCCGTACGGAATGTACGGCCCAACAACGGTTTCAACCCGAGTACATCGAAGAAATTCCAGGACACCACTCCAGTCTGAACACGCTGCGGCTCTTCTCCGCCAAGCAGCACAAACGACATTTCGTGGTACTCCACCATCGACGAGAGCGTTGAATTCCGATTTCGGTAGTCCTCGATGTCCTGCACAGAAAAATTTAACCGTGGAATCCCCGCCGCCGGCAGTTCCTGACGGACTACTACGAGATTTTCGTCCTGCTCGTAGGGAAGTGGGCGAAGCAATACTCCGTTCAGAACGCTGAAAATGGCCGTGTTCGCGCCGATGCCGAGCGCGAGGGTTAGAACCGCGACAAGAGTAAATCCGGGATTCTTCCGGAGACTTCGGAATGCGAACTTGAAATCACGGCACGCCTGATCGACGAGTACGAATGAATATTGATCGCGATTGGCTTCCTTGAGCCGGTCAATTCCACCGAACGCGGTTCTAGCGGCATAACGTGCTTCTTGGACTGTCATGCCTTGCTGAACAAAGCGAAGCTCGAGATTTGTCAGATGGTCCTGGATCTCGCTTTCGAGTTCTCGTTCAAAGCGTCCTCGTCGGAATATGCCAAGAACTTTCGCGAAAAATTTGCGTAATGCCTTCACAGTGATCTCTATTGCTCGCTCTGTAGCCTGAGGACCCTGTCTACTACGCCAGCGATGCGCTCCCAACTTTTCGTCTCATGCGTAAGCTGTTTCCGCCCGGCCTTTGTTATCGAGTAGTACTTGGCCTTCCGATTGTTCTCCGATGCGCCCCATTCGCAGCCAATCCAACCTTGCTGCTGCAACCGGAGCAGGGCGGTGTATACGGTGCCCTCGTTCAGGCGCAGCAAATCGTTACTGATTTGTTCAAGACGTCGCGCGATTCCATAACCGTGGAGCGGCCCTAGAACCTCGAGCGCTTTGAGAATCATGAGGTCGAGAGTGCCTTGAAGGACTTCGGATTTCGTTTGTTCCACCTTGTCTCCTTTGCAATGCGCAAAGGAGAGTAGCACGCTCCTTTGCAGTATCCAAAGGAAAAGATTTGTCACGGGTCCGGACGTAGCGCGTCCAAGAAAGAAAGGGGGTTCCATGCAATCGGCTTTAGTGATAGGCGCCGGATTGGCGGGGTTGGCGGCTGCACGCCAATTGGCAAACGCCGGTCTGCACGTCATGATACTCGAGGCGCGTGGCAGAGTGGGCGGTCGTGTGCATACGATTCGAGATCCACGTTTCACGGTACCGGTCGAGCGTGGCGCTGAATTCGTACACGGAAAACCGAAAGAGCTTTGGGACCTGATCCTGCGGGAGAATGTCCTTGCAGGCTCGGTTGAAGGCGACAACTGGTGCTCGGAAAATCGCGTATTAATAAAATGCAATGACTTTTGGCAGCGATGGGAAAGTGTTGCTCGACAACTGAAGCGCGCCAAAACTTACCCCGACCGCTCCTTTCGCGAATTCATCGAAACCGTCGACGTGGACCTCGAGACGAAAAAGTCAGCGCTCGAATTCGTCGAGGGATTCAACGCTGCGAGTGCCGATGTGATTAGCGCTCAATACCTCGCGAATGCGCAGGAAGCATCGGATCGAAGTTCCGGCGATACGCCGTTCAGAGTCGTGTCAGGTCTGGATACCATTGTTGATTGGTTCAGCCGTTTTGATGCAAATGAGGTAGAACTTCATCTCAACACACCTGTTTCCGAAATCGAGTGGCGGCCGGGTTACGTTCGTGCAGATGCGTTCGAAGCGGAGAAGGCGATCGTTACTCTTCCTTTGGGAGTTTTGCAGGCCGGAGTTGTCCGGTTCAGTCCGGCGCTCAAAGAGAAGGAGACGGCGGCACGACAGTTGGTGGTGGGACACGTCGTCAAGGTCGTCTTGTGCTTCGGTTCGGCGTTCTGGGAAGATCGCGGGTTGACGAAGTTGACCTTCATTCATGCACGCGGCGAAAAATTTCCGACGTGGTGGACGACGCGTCCCATCGCTGCACCGATACTCGTCGGATGGGCCGGCGGGCCCCCTGCAGCGGATCTGGCATCAAAAGGAACGGACTTCATCATCGGTGCGGCAATTCAATCATTGGCGAGTGCCCTGAAATTGAGTAGGCGCTCCGTCGAACATCGCCTTCAGGCCTACGTTGTCGCGGACTGGCAGGCTGATCCATTTTCTCTGGGCGCGTACAGCTACGTGCCCGTTGGCGGGATCACAGCACCAATGGTGTTGGCTCGGCCCGTAGTCGACACGCTGTTTTTCGCCGGTGAAGCGACGAACAGTGACGGAAACTCCGGAACCATGCACGGAGCAATTGCGACAGGCTATCGAGCTGCAGAGGAGTTGTTGCAGTCTGAACAACGTCAGGCAGCGTGAGCCGAGCCCCAGCCGGTCGTTTGAAATGCACGCACGACGAGCATTCCCAGGCCCAGGATTATCAGAAGGAAATTCACTAACGCCCCGACGTAGGGCAAGTTGATCGCGATGAAAATCGGTACGAGCCCCGCAAGCAAGATCAACGCAATGGGGGCGTGTGTGTCGCCTTTCTCTAGAAGCGATCGACCAACAAATCCGGCAACGACAATCTTCGCGAAGTAGATCGCAACAAGCCAGCATGCCAAAGCTATCAACCCGAGCGGCAGCCCAATTAACGTGACGGCAGCAATGATCGCAGCGATAGGGATTCCAACAAGCACAATGAAACCTACGCCAGCTGATGCCAACATATCGCGGGTGGTTGCTAGAGGGAGTCTCGATAATGCGGGAACGATCCAGAACAAGAGCAAACCGGTGAGGAAAGCTGCGGCGAGCCAGATTGTCTGCCACACGTAAAACGACAGTGTTGCGTACCTGCTCGGTCGCGGCCTCGGGCCTTGAACATCGGTCTTGCCGGCGATCACTGCTCCCGAATCGATATGAACATTTTCGGGCCTGGCGGCTCGCCCTATGAGAGACCCGTTGATGCGCGCCGGAGCCGAAACCCGTATCGACGCCGCGCGAATATACGCATCTTTTCCGATGGTTCCTTCGATGTTGGATTCCGCGGCGAACACGATTGCGTTTTCAGCAATCCGGGAATTGCGTGCGGCGTCGGCAGTCTGTGCAAACGCATAAAAATTGTGCGCGACCTGTCCCCGTGTGGCGAGCGACTGCGCAAATCCAAACACGCTGCCTTCAACTGTTCCTTCAACTTCAACGTGCTGAGCGAATGAAATCACGTTACCTTTCACCATTCCGCGGACCGTGACCTGCCGCGCAAACGCGACGAGATCTCCCGTCACCGTACCGTCAACCGTGATGCTTTCGCCGAAGGCGACAAGTGTGTCATCAACGGTCTCGCCGGACGGGACCGTCACGGGTTTATCACCGCTTCGGATATCCAATCCGTAGCTGGAGGAGGAGAAGACCGTAATGAAAGCCAACGCACTCAAGATCGAGCTGGTCACCATCGATCTCCGCGAGAACAATACAATCGCAAGGAATAAAATCGCGGTCAAGGCGATCCAGCTTGCGTTGCGTAGAACGGATTCCACAAAGCGGATTCCTGCCGGAGCAATGTAAGTCGCAGCCATGACGAACCAATTCACACGTTCGTGCACACCCATTTCTTCCAGAAAATCCAACACCGGCCGCAGCAGTACCGACATCGCCAAAACAAAGGCTGTAAACCTCACCACACTGAGGTTCTGTACTTGAGGCGCGCTGAGCGACTCATCTTCCAGTTCGAATTCGATGAAATCGGTGGACTGAAAACATTCAACGAGCACGCGGCCTTCAACGCGGGCGGCACTCACCAGGTTGCGGCACGCTCCGCATCTTTCCAAGTGCTGCGCGATCTCTTGAGTTTTGCGTACCGGCAGTTCTCCATCGGCATAGACAGCGGATTCGAATTCAGTCAAACAGAACATTCACTTCTCCTCGGGACCTTTGCGCGGTTGACCGAGCTTCTCGCGCAACTGTTGCTTGCCGCGGAAAATCAACGTCGCGACAGCGTTGCGCCCGAGACCAAGCACGGCTGCGATCTCGTCGTAGCTCATCTCGTTGTAATAGGCCAGCACCAGAGGTACGCGGTACTTGTCCGCCAGCTGGCTCAATGCATTGCGTACCTCGTGACTGCGTTCGGACGCGATCAGTTCGCCGAGCGGCGTCAGGCGGCCCGACCGCGGTTCGGTGCCGTCACTTCCGCCTGGTTCAAAAATCCGTTTCTCGGTTGTGCGGCGCCGCAGCACATCGATGCAGTGATTCGTTGCAATGCCCAACAGCCAGCTCGAAAAGGGAAGTGAAGGATCGTACGTGGCAAGCTTCCGTTGCGCACGCATGAAGACCTCATGCGTGGCGTCTTCCGCAGCGTCCAACGAATTCAGCAGATAACGGCACAGGCTGAATACACGACGGTAGTGCGTTTTGTATATGTCTGAAAAAGATTCCACCGTCGCGTTCATGGTCCCAACTGCTTCTACGAACGACGTTTGGGAAAGTTGCAAAATGTAACGCTTGACCTCGGTCCGCCAATTCCAGTAACCTACCGATCGGTCGGTAGGTCGATCAAATGAGTCTAAAACGTTCAAAAAAGACGGATGGCAATGGCCAATTCACGCGGAATCGCGTGTATGAAGTGGCGGCCGAAGTGTTTCACCGAAAAGGCTATGACAACACTTCCATGAGCGATGTCGCGTCGGCCGCAGGATTGACCAAAGCCGGCTTATATCACCACGTATCGAGCAAAGAAAGTTTGCTGTACACCGTGCTCGATGTCGGCCTCGATCTGACCGAGTCATATGTGATGAAGCCGCTCGAAGCCATCTCTGATCCTCTCGAACGGCTGAAAACAATGATAGAGCTTCATCTGCGCCTCGTATTAGAGGAACGCAACCTTGAAGTCACCGGACTGCTTCATGAGTGCAAGACGTTAGGGTCCGCGGACCGCGGACGAATCAACCGTCGTAAGAAGGAATACGTCAGGATGACAACAAGGCTTATCGCCGATGTCTTGAAGAAGTACAACATCGCGGATGGCAATCCGAAGCTCGCGGCATTCGCGCTGCTTGGCATGCTGAATTGGACCTATCAATGGTACAAGCCGTCAGGTTCGGACTCGCGTGAAGAAATCGTACAGAACTTTCAGAACATTTTTTTGCAAGGAATTTTAGGGAGTGTGTGGGCGGAAAAGCTCACCGCAACAGTGGCAGCTCATTAGCTAAAGCAGGTAAACAGCGAAGGAGACTAAATGGACCGAATCGTAATTTTCGACACGACACTAAGAGATGGCGAGCAAGCTCCCGGTTTCAGCATGAATGTAGAAGAGAAACTGAAGATGGCGCGCCAACTCGAGAGGCTTCAGGTGGATGTTATCGAGGCCGGCTTTCCCATCGCGTCCGAAGGAGATTTCGAGGCGGTGAAACTTATCTCTGCCGAGGTTCGATCGGTTACTGTCGCCGGGCTCGCTCGTGCGCTACCGGCCGATATCGACCGTTGCTGGCAGGCGCTCGAACACGCCGCTCGCCCGCGCATCCATACCTTTCTTGCTACCAGTGACATTCACTTGAAATACAAATTCAATAAGACGCGAGGCGAAGCTCTCGACATTGCCGTCAAGGCTGTCGAGCGCGCTCGAAGGCTTTGCGACGAGGTGGAGTTTTCGGCGGAAGATGCCGGACGGACTGAAATCAATTACCTGTGCACGGTATTCGATGCAGTCATCGATGCCGGCGCCACGATCGTGAACGTTCCGGACACGGTCGGTTATCAAACTCCGGCCGAGTATGGCCAGTTGATTCGAACGCTGCGAGAGCGCCTCAAGAATGCGGATCGCGTCACGATTAGTACGCATTGCCACGATGATCTTGGTCTGGCGGTCGCGAACAGCCTTGCAGCCATCGAAAATGGAGCGCGTCAAGTCGAGTGCGCGATCAACGGAATTGGAGAGCGCGCCGGAAATGCTGCTTTGGAAGAGATCGTGATGGCGTTGGATACGCGAAAGCGATACTACAACGTTACGACCGGAGCGAGAACGGAAGAGCTTTATCGGGCAAGTCAGTTGCTCTGCGAGCTGACGGGCAAACAGGTGCAAGTAAATAAAGCCATCGTTGGAGCGAATGCATTCGCTCACGAAGCGGGAATTCATCAGGACGGCATGCTAAAGAATTCGGTGACCTACGAAATCATGTCGCCGGAACGCGTCGGTGTACCGCGCAGCCAGATTGTTCTCGGCAAACATTCGGGACGTCACGCACTCGAAGCACGCTATCGGGAGCTTGGCTACACACTAACGCGCGAACAGCTGGAGAAAGCGTACGTGAAATTCCTCGAGCTCGCCGATCACAAAAAGAGAGTTGAAGATCAGGATTTAATTTCAATACATGAAAGCGCGCATAGCGTGGCTGCCCGGTGACGGCGTCGGCCCGGAGGTCTTGCGAGAAGCTCGCCGGGTTTTGGAAGTCATCGCCGGTGAGCAAAACCACGAATTCGAATTCATCGAAGCAGATATTGGCGGTATTGCCATTGAGCGTCATGGTGAGCCGCTACCCCAAGCCACTCGGGACATTTGCCAAAAAGCAGATGCCGTTTTTCTCGGTGCGGTAGGTCATCCAAAGTACGATCACCTGCCGCCTGGAAAAAAATGTGAAAACGGACTGCTCGATCTCCGCAAGCTGCTCGGAAATTATGCGAACTTGCGTCCGGTGACTGTTTTCGAAGCGCTTGTCGACAGCTCGCCGTTGCGGCGCGATTCGGTTCGCGGCGTCGATCTGATGATCGTTCGGGAGCTTCTGGGGGGAATCTACTTCGGCTGGCCGCGCGGCATCGAAGAGAATCAGGCGTTCAACACGGAAATCTACAGCCGCGATGAAGTTCGACGCATCGCGGAAGTTGCATTCAAGCTGGCTCGGCATCGACGGCGTCGCGTCACATCGGTCGACAAGGCGAACGTTCTGGAAGCTTCCGTTTTGTGGCGCGAGACTTGTACGGAAGTTTCGAAACAATTTCCTGATGTCGCATTTCAGAGCATGTATGTGGACAACTGTGCCATGCAGATCATCGCAAAGCCGGCGCAGTTCGATGTCATCGTGACGAACAACATGTTCGGAGACATCTTGAGCGATGAAGCTTCGATGCTGGCCGGAAGCCTGGGCTTGTTGCCTTCAGCGAGCATTGGCGGAAAAGTCGGGCTATATGAACCGGTACATGGTTCAGCGCCGGACATCGCCGGGAAGGGGATCGCGAATCCGCTCGGTGCGATCTCGTCTGCGGCAATGATGCTCGAGCATTCTCTCGAGCTTCCTCGCGATGCGATCAGGTTGGAACGTGCGATCGTGAAAGTATTGAGCCGCGGCTATCGAACTCTGGATTTAAAGAGCCGGAGCGCCCGCGAAAAAGTGAAAGAGCGGGTCGTTTCCACGAAGGAAATGGGCGAGCTGATCTGCGATTACATCCGAATGCCGGATGCTACCTAGTCCGGTTACTTGGAGTCATTGTGGTTTTGCGAACAAACAAGATATGAAAACTTTATACGACAAAATTTGGGATGCTCACGTCGTCGTACCTGAGACGGATGCGCCTGCGATTATTTACATTGATATTCATCTGATACATGAAGTCACGACGCCTCAGGCCTTCTCGGGACTAAAGAAACGCGGTCTGAAAGTGCGCCGCACCGGCCGGACTTTCGGAACGATGGACCATTCCATTCCGACTTCCAGCCGATCGCTTTCCGGCTTTGATGAAATGGCCGCGAATCAGGTCCGGACATTGGCCGAGAACTGCGCTGAATTCGGAGTGCCCCTGTACGACCTGAACAGTGCCAGGCAGGGAATCGTTCACGTCATAGGTCCTGAGCTTGGACTCACGCAGCCGGGCCGCACGCTCGTTTGTGGCGACAGTCACACGTCCACACACGGCGCGTTCGGCGCGTTGGCGCATGGGATTGGAACGAGCGAAGTAGAGATGGTTCTGGCGACCCAATGCCTGCTGCAGCGCAAATCGAAAAACTATCGAGTGAATTTCGACGGGCCCCTGCAGCCCGGTGTTACTGCTAAGGACATGATTCTTGCTCTGATCGCAAAGATCGGAACTGGTGGCGGCACCGGTCATGTTTTCGAATTCACCGGATCGGCTGTACGCGCTCTCGACATGGACGCACGGATGACGATCTGCAACATGTCGATCGAAGGCGGCGCGCGTGCGGGCTTAATCGCGCCAGACGATACGACGTTTGAATACGTCGCGGGCCGGGAGTTCGCTCCGAAGGGGCGAGACTGGGACGAAGCGTTAGCCCGATGGAAGAAGCTGCCGAGTGACGATGGCGCTCACTTCGATCAGAGTGTCACCATTGATGCTGGGTCGCTGGAACCAATGATCACTTACGGAACGAACCCTGGAATGGCCATTCCTTTGACGGCTCGCGTGCCGGCCCCCAGCACGCCTGAAGACGTTCAAGCATTGCGATACATGGCGCTCGAGCCCGGCCAGGAGTTGCTCGGCCATCCGATTGATGTCGTCTTTATTGGAAGCTGCACGAATAGCCGATTGTCGGATCTTCGGAATGCCGCGGGGCTTCTTCGAGGGCGCAAAGTGAATCCACGCGTGCGTATGCTCGTCGTTCCAGGGTCGTATGAAGTCAAACGACAGGCGGAAGCCGAGGGCCTCGATCGCGTGTTCAAAGAAGCCGGTGCCGAATGGCGCGAAGCCGGATGCAGTATGTGCATCGCCATGAACGGTGATTCCGTTCCGGCCGGCAAAACTTCAGTGAGTACGAGCAATCGGAATTTTGAAGGACGTCAGGGTAAAGGAGCGCGCACGCTGCTGGCCTCGCCGCTCACAGCGGCAGCGAGTGCTGTCGAAGGCCGCGTCGCCGATCCACGCCGGTTCGCATAAAGGAGTCGCATGAAGATTTCGTCACGCATCGTTGTCGTACCTCAAGAGAATATCGACACGGACCAGATCATTCCTGCTCGGTTTCTGAAGGTCACAGACAAAATCGGCATCGGCCGGCATCTGTTCGAGGACCGTCCGGAATTTCAAGTGGAGAAAGGCTTCGATATTCTTGTTGCCGGCGACAACTTCGGCTGCGGTAGTTCTCGAGAACACGCTGTGTGGGCGCTGAAAGATTTCGGTTTCAAAGCCGTAATCTCTACAAGCTTCGCGGATATCTTCCGCCAAAACAGCTTAAAGAATGGATTGCTTCCGGTTGCTGTAGATTCTCGTACTCACGCCTTGTTGAAGCCAGGCGTACTCGTAACCATCGACCTTGCTTCGCAGACACTGTCGATCGAAGGGGGACCGACCGTAACTTTTCCCATCGATTCGTTTTCCAAAACCTGCATTCTCGAAGGTCTGGACGAAATCGGATACATCCTCAAACACGACACCGCCATCTCTGCTTACGAACAACGGAACTAGCACCAAGGGGTCTGACCCCTCGCTTCCCGTGTTATTCTTTTCGGATTGCCGGGCCGTTAGCTCAGACGGTAGAGCATCTGCCTTTTAAGCAGGGGGTCGCTGGTTCGAGTCCAGCACGGCTCAT
>DATFXZ010000248.1:0-3566 GCA_035315305.1 Terriglobia bacterium
TGGACGATCACCTCGAGTTTTCCGTCGCCATTCAAATCAAGAACTGCAGCGACGTTATAAACATTCGGCGCAACAGATTCATCTGCTTTCGCGTAGACTTCACCGGCTACAAGTTTGGTTTGAACGTTCCCAGCGATTGCACGCCGCAAGATGACAATGGAATAGCTTCCAGGCTGCGGAGCATGAATCGGTGCCTCAGGGAACGGCGCGGCGGATGAATCGTTCGATTTGTCGTCGGTAAAATAATTTGTCGCGCTGATTAGGACTTCTTCTTCGCCGTCCTCATCCAGATCGATGCGAAGGATGCTTGTAATTCTCACTTTGGGGTCTGTCACTCCTCGCGCTTTCAAGAAATCGCGGACCGCCTCCATGTAAACGGACTGAGTGGCATCAATGATCACGGGCTTCCTCGGCAAAGCGTTCCATGGCGCGGCTAATCCGATCACGCCATCTTTGGGTGTCGACGAGAGCGAGACCATCAACGTGTCAGGACATGGTTCGTCGACTGATTTTGGTTTACCAGCTGTGATTTGGCCTGCCTGTTTCGTTAGGTCGTAAATCCGGTAAGTCGTCTTCTTGCCAATCGATTTAGCCGCATCGTCAGGCTTGATCCACTTTCTGTTTTCGCTTCCGCCGAAAAAGTAGCCGGTCTCAATTTCAATGATTGGGTGTAGATCGGCCGCGCTGAGAGTCGCGGCACTCAATGACGCAACAAAACCGAATGTTACCGCTGCTGCTCTCTTGATGTTCACAAGCGTGTTGTATCTGGGCGGCAGCTTTTTGCCCAGAATTGTTTGCTTGTGCTCCGTGCCGGAGAAGTGCAAAAGATAAGATCGCCGTGATCAAATCAGCAGGATTTGTTTGCTTGGCGGTGTTGCTTTCCGCGTTCGGGGCTCGAGCACAGGAACAGTATCCGGGTGGAATCGCTTATGGCCCGAAAGCTGCGTTCAATATCGATGCACCCGAAGGCTGGGTTTTGGTATCCTCGTTAACGGCATCCGCATCGCCGGCGCCTGCCCGGCCCAACCGTTTTACGTCGCTGACAGAAGCCGTAGCTGAAGCAAGGCGGCTGAACGAAACGGAAGAAGGAAAGCTTTACGATTTTGACTTCAGCTCAAAGGTGTCGGACCGGATCGGAGATATTGTCGGCAAGTGCGCGAAAGATTCCAAGGATTCGATACGCTTCGACCTGGTTTTTGTTTTCGCCGGCGACGGTCACTTGGCACAAGTCTTAAAGTCACCCGACTCGACCGAGGCGGCCTGTGTCGCAGCCAAGTTCGAAAATTTCCGGTTACATGCTCCTCCTCAACCCGACTGGCCAGTCCTGTTGCACATTGAGCTGAGGCCGCCGCTAGAAGAACGCGATGTCAAGGGTAAGCTATACCCGCTTGAGCCCTCCGTGATTACAAAAGATCGAGAATTGGAAAGGAAGGCACTCCGGGCAGAAAGGGACAAGAATTACGACGAAGCCCTGTTGTTGTATGAGAAAGCAATCAAGGTAAAAGGAAACTTTGCGCCTTTCGTTTATCAAAACCGCGGCATGCTCTACCTTGACCGGGCAAAAGCGTCGCAGGACCGAAAATCGAAGATTGCTGATTTGCAACGCGCTATTTCCGACTTCAAGGCTTCCATCAAACTGGGCGCGGCCGCGAAGGATCAACTAAACCGCGGATTAGAAAAGATTAGTACCAGAGCTAATCTCGAAGAAGCAACCAAGCTACTAGAGGAAGCAACTCATCAGTAGCGATGAGAAGAGCCACTCTCATTCTCTTATGGTTGTTACTGAAATTCTTGCCATTCGCGCGACGCGCAACAACCCGAGCGTTGTGAATATGCGGTGGTTGCCTAACAAGCAATCCAATGGTTTGAACAAATCCCTGTTCATCTTCGCGCTGTGCGCCATCGCGGGGTTCGCCAATGCGGCCAATCCAGATAGTCAAATTTATGACGAATCGCTGGACAAACGTTTTGGATTTCGTAATTCCTACGCGGGCGCTGCAAAAACCGAAGACCCGGACGAGGACGCCCTTTCCGCGATTGAGGTCGTCGAAATCTCGTCGAAGCGAGTCGTCCTGCACTCACCGAAAGAAGCGTTGGTGCCGATTCACCTGCGGCGTCAACCGCAGGCTTGGTCAAACGACTACAAGCATATTGCCCTGAGTTTTCGAACAGGACCTCGGACATGGACAACGACGCTCTACGAATGGAATGGAAAGGAGTTTGCCGAGGTCTCATGGCCACGAGATGCCATTCGCAAGGCGATCGAGGAGGAACAGGCGGCCCAATTGAAAGCACTCGGTTTGCCGGAGAACACTCCTCGGAATCTTGTCTATGAGGGTTTCACAACTTTGGAGTGGGTGGATCCAACTGCGGTTCAGATCGTCGCAGAACGCATAGACTCGGTCGTACTCTCCAAGGACCTCCCTCCGGCTGAACTTGATGCTCGGTTTACGTTTGTCGTCAAAATTCGCGACCTCCAAAAGACGGAGGTAACCGACGTCACGAAGATTATCGGCACCGTCGGCTACGGATATCTAGAAGACATGGTTGACGCTCGGCTCGTAGACGAGCAGCCTGAGTCATTCTATCTCGTCAAAGATGTCGAGGAAGGCCAACAACCATTCCGGTTGTATGCCTTGGAACGGTTCACAGTTGTTGGCGAGAAAGGAAATGACTACCTGGTGCAAGATGGCTGTAATAATAAAGGCAGAATTCCGAGGCGGCTTGTACACAAATTTCCATCGGCGTTCTCAAGTGGTGAAATGGACTCGTGCCCCCTGTCCCGAGGCGTCTATTACAATGTGCTCGAGAAAGTGGCGAAATCAGGGTTTCTTCCTGCTCTACGGGGGCTGTTCGCATTTCGTGAGTTTGACGGTGCTGCGGCCGAAAATCAGGACGGTTCTATTTATGAAATCGAGAAGGTGGTGAGTGCCCGGCAGATTTCTGAAGCAGCCAGATCATTCACCTCCGACTTCAGCGGCCGGGTCAAACGTTCCAAGTCATCCTCCGGGGTCCAGCGAGGCAAGCGCACCGACTTTAGCCAAGTCCTGGCAAAAGCGAACGCTTGCGGCCGCCTGGTCGATGAAGACCCTGGCGGATCGATGTTCGTCGTGCGCGTTCCCAAGGGGGAAAAGCCGTTTAACCTCCACGGCGGTGAAGTTTTTGCGATCACGGGCGAACAGGATCGCGACTATCTGATCGAAGATGTCGTGGGCAATCACGGGTATGTGGCAAAGGACTTCGTGGAGACGGTGCCGAAGCCAACAACGGAGTCCGCGATGCTGTTTCCCTTGATGGGCGTGCACTACCTGCGTTTGGCGAAAGGAACGCAGAGCGAAGGCGATTCCGCTGACACGACGCGCTTGATGTTATCGCTGGATCTCACCGGGCAGTCCGGTGCCGAGCACGCCAGAAATTTGGAGGCAATGCTCAATCGTGAAGACGCTCGTTCGATCCTGCTAAAAGAGTTCTCGCCCGCTCGCGTGAAAGCCATCCGCGCTATGCTGCTGCAAGGCAGGAGCGAAAATGAAAAGGCAGAACTGATGAGCAAATATCCGCAGATCTTT
>DATFXZ010000249.1:0-4105 GCA_035315305.1 Terriglobia bacterium
TCTGCCATGAGAGCGACACAGCTTGAATATAAGCTGGTCGCGTTGCGATATTCAAAGAGAAGCCGCAGTTTTTCGTTGCAGCCACGGTCGTTCATGTTTCAGCTTCCTTGCTGAACCTGATTTTGAATTGATAATGGGACAGAGGAGGGGCTGGAGCCTTCTACGAAGGCAAGATTTTTTCTCCGGCTCAAGTTCGGCTTGCTATCAAGCTCACTTAGCGCAAAACTCATCCCATTGATTTCCGCTTTCTGACATCACGACGGCCAGACACGAACCGAGCTATTCTGGCCGTCGTTCCTTCAAATCAGCAGACGAACCGAGGATTTACCGGAAACGTTACTGACGAGTTCCGCGATCTCGTCGATGACAATCGCAAGCATGCCGCGCCCTTCTGTGCCGAAAGCGGCAACGGCAGCAGAAGAGCGATAGCGGCCAGACGTATGCTGTGACGCTACTACTCCACATCGACTACGGCGCGCATCCATGGGTGAATGCAACACATGAAACTGTGCACACCAGGGGAAAGCTTGAGATTCACACTGTCGCCGGGCGACAACGGCCCCGGCGGAACTTCGAGTGGGCATTCTGGCGCCCGGGTCAATGGAATCGTTCCTGCTGGGCCACCAAAGGCTTCCGCATGTTCGCCGTTTAAGACCGGCAAAGATCCTCCACCGAAGTTCTTGACCTCGGTAAACGTATGCACTTCGCCGCCGTGGTTGGTCACAAGCAGGTTTTCTCCGGCCTCAACGTTGAAATATGAGGGCTCCATCCGCCAAGCCGGGTGGCCGAC
Organism: Terriglobia bacterium; assembly: GCA_035315305.1. Taxonomy (GTDB): domain Bacteria; phylum Acidobacteriota; class Terriglobia; order 20CM-2-55-15; family 20CM-2-55-15; genus 20CM-2-55-15. The sequence goes on from DATFXZ010000249.1 coordinate 791, forward strand.
GATTGTCGGACTAAGCGGAGAAAACAAGAACGCAAGAAACTGCTGAAATGTGGTATCGCCGTCAAACGAGGCCACACACAAACCAGCTGGGAACGTTTTGGGATCACAATTGTCGAAGAGCACGATCCCCGATTCCTGAGCGCGCGCGACACTTGTCCCAATCGCCCAAACACAAAGCAATGCAGTCAGCCCATAGGTCACTATTCGTACTTTTCGCATTTTCGTATACCTCCATTACAAAACGAGATTGAGGGAAATCTTCGAGATGCCAGGCAGCAGAAAAATTCGGCCTAAGGACTTCTTCCTTTTGTGAGTCGCCAATCCAGAGAGGCCTACAAAAATCCCCACCACGTCATCGGTGATCGTGGCATAGCGCTATCGGAGCACACGGTGCCGGTCCAAACGACTGCAGATCTCGGACGGAAATACGGACGGAAACGGACAGAAATACGGACAGAATACTGACGGGTACGATTTCGATCACGACAATCGTATCTCGCGGAGAACAAAAATTGAAATTAAGAAATCGTTAAGTTTGAAGAGAGAGCATCAAGAAATCGCACCTCGAAGAGGTGCGAGGATTACTCTGAGATGAGTATCCTCGCACCTCTTCGAGGTGCTATCCATATCGGGGACTCGGTCTTTATTTGGCGATGACGCGAATCTGGCCGCGGATCTCGCCGCCCGGCGATACAGTGGTGTGGACGTTCGCATAGGCCATGCCAGCCCGGATCGCGGTGATTACCGCGCTCAGGTCACCTGCCTTGAGCTGCTGGCTGGCCGTCGCTCCGGCGATGACATTGGCCGCAGTGATCGTTCCCGAGACGGTTCCCTCTTGGGGGCACTGCGGCGCCAGGCCCGTCGGATCGGGATTGGCCGCCGTCTGGCAGAGATAGATAACGACACTGCCATTCACGCCCGGCTGCGCGACATGGATGTGCGACTGCGTGATGGGCGCCTGCAGCCCGCTGAACGTCTCCGTATAGAGTATGGTCTGCGAATGCTGATCGATCGTAGCAGTGAATTCCCCTTGCGCAGTCGTGGACACCGAGGGCGACTCCTCATAGCCTGTCAGCAGTGCGCCAAGCTGCTCGGCTTTGGCCACGGTGACTACCACCAAAAGACTTCCTATAACCGCCACTAACACTCTGGATTTCATCTCGCACCTCCCGTTTGTCATTGAAATATGTAGGTCACAGGTTACACATCTGAGTCCATGCTTACAACAAAAGTGTGGGACCGTGGGATCCGCTTACTTGACGGCCTCATCCGAACAGGTTGGGTACGGTTCCCGAGGCGAACGTACGCTCATTGCGGCGAGGCGTAATAGCCCGATCGTGATTGGGTCAAGCGAAAGTTACGATCGTGCGTTTTGACATCGATCTTCCGGAAAGACCCGTCGCGCTTCGCGTTTAAAGAAACATATCCAAGGCTGTAAGAGGCGTCGAGCCTGCGGCCGATCTGTTCATAGAGACGAACAACGTCATCGAAATCTTTTGAGAACACAATCTCGCCTCCGGAATTGTCAACGAACTGTTGCATGTTGGCTCGAACGGCATCCAGAAATAAGGATGTATTGCGAAAAACCACCTGCGATACGGCTTCGCTCTGTAAACCGACGATGTTCACCGGGATGTGCTGCTCTCGTGTGGACTGAAGGACTCGCTTAAAGTCATTCCTCGATCCATAGAAAAAGGGCGTGTCCTTGCCATCGGTGAGAACGACGACAGCGCGCCTGCCGCCTACGCCTTTGAATTCTCGGCGGAGAGTGCGATCAAGGGCGGCATAGAATCGAGTCTCATTGCTTTCATGAGGCTGGATCATCTGCCGCAGCGCGGTCATCGCCTTTGTGCGGTCCGTGCTCCATGCGAGATGCAATTTGAAATCGTCATCGAAGGATGCGATCGCAAGTTTATCCTCCGGTCGCAGATTCACAATCAGCTCGGCGGCGGCTTGAACCATGAAGTCGAGGTTATCGCGCGTGCTGCTGCTGGAGTCGAAAAGAAGAAAAACGTTGTAGGGCGCCGATACGGGACTGAAGAATCGGACTTCTTGAGCTATGCCATCCTCGTAGATCTCAAAATCGCTTTTCGTCAGGCTATTCACGAGAGCGCCCTTAGAATCCACAACGGTCACGTCGACCGACACGATGGGAACATCGACCTTGAGCGTGTAGGGATCCTGGAGCAATAGAAGGCTGCACAATACAGTAATTAAACTACGCGCCGGCACGACCTGAGCCGCGGCGCTCGAGTAGAAATCGCGAAGGCGCCGAAAGGCATCCATCAGCCATGCGATTTCAGCATCCTCGACCTGCACAAAGATCGGGTTCATCGACATGGCAATAGGCCCTCAGATTGGTGTTAGCAAGACTTGCCGAGACTATAGCACTTGCGGTAGCGTTCACGTATCGTCCAGCAACTAAATCCAGTTCAACAGGGAGGCATCCGTGAAGAGAAGTCTCTTAGTAGCTTTGGTGTTCTCTTTGACGCTAGCTACAGGCAGCGCTTTTGCGCAACCCGCTCCATTCAACGAGATTGGGGTGACCATGGGTCACTGGCACATCATTTCGAAAGATGTGGAAGCGAATAAAAAACTGTTTCTTGCTATGGGCGGGAAATTGTTTATGCCCGGTGGAAACCCGCTGATCATGTTTCCTGGGGTCTACATCAATCTGAACCTCGGGACCGAGAAAGGAGAGGGTGGCACTCAGGGCTCGGTGGTGAACCATGTCGGCTTCATCGTCAATAATGTCCAGGAGCGAGTCGCTCAGTGGAAGACCGCGGGTGTGCGGGTGCTTCCAGGCAACAACAACCGCCTGGACCAGGCCTTCGTGGAGACGCAGGACGGCATACGCATCGAAATTCTGGAAGACAAGACGCAGTCGATGCCGATCCGCAATGAGCATGTTCACTTGTTCCTGCCGGAAACGGAAATCCCTAAGGCTCAAGCCTGGTATGCGAAGACCTTCGGTGGCAAGCCGGGAACCCGCAATAACGCTCCGGTCGTAGATATCCCGGGCGTACAGATCCGGTTCACTAAGAGCGATACGAAAGAAGCGCCGACGCGTGGTCGTATTCTGGACCACATCGGCTTTGACGTGAAAGACCATCAGGCCTTTCTGAAGAAGATCGAGGCCGAAGGCATCAAGCTCGACGAACCGGTTCGCACGTCTGCCGCCGGCAACACGATCACGTACATCACAGATCCCTGGGGCACCCGAATCGAGATTGTCCAACGGGCGCCATTAGGGTCGGCGATCCAAGAATGAATGGACCGATGAAAAAACTAACGATCAGCCTGATCATCCTGATC
>DATFXZ010000250.1:0-11751 GCA_035315305.1 Terriglobia bacterium
AAGGAAGGCGCTCACATTATCGCGGCCTCATTTTATCGAGGCGGCGAAGTCGTGGCGGCCGATCTGACACCAGAGCAACGCAAATCCTACTACGATGCCGAGAACGTAGCGGTGGATCTGATCAACGCTGACTTTTACAAATATGCGCATCATGTGACTGCCCATGCCAAAAGGCACGCTGAAGCCACACGAACTGCTGCGAGCATTTGTTCACTACAAACACGTCGACTTCTACGATGAAAACCTGTTCAACCGAGCCTACGAGTGGATGAAAGCTCGAGGAATGACTGAGGGCCAGAGCCAGCATGGAGCTGGTTGTCGGCTGATGATCAATAAATAGGATATCGCGCCGAACAGCGTCATCCCGCCGGCCACGACAAAAGAAGCTGCGAAGGATCCGGTGGCACTGACAATATAGCCGGTCACGATCGGCGCCATTAATCCCCCAATGCTGCCGAACAAAGTCTGAATACTGGTCAACGCTCCAACCATTGGCCGGGGTGCCAGATCGATTGGAAACGAATTCACGGATCCGGTAGCCAGCCTCAGCGATCCTACGCAAAGAGTGAGAAGCGTAACGGCAAGCCAGCTTTGCTCGACGAATGCCGCTGCAATCACGAGCACTGTCGAAAAAAAGAGGCCGGTCCCAATGATGCTCTTCCGGGACACCGTGGTCGAGACGCCGAGCTGAATAAGGTAATCGCCCAGCCAGCCGCCGACTAGAGTTCCGATCAAGCCGGCCCAGAAAGGAAGGGCGGCAACGATCCCGGACCTTAATAAGGACATTTTGCGTTCGAGGATGAGGTATCCCGGCAACCATGTTACGAAAAAAAAGTAGGCGTAGAGATATCCCATCTGCCCGAGTGCGATTCCCCAAGTTGAGCGATGCCGATAAAGCGAAAGCCAGGAAATCCGCTGCGCTCTGTCATTCGGGGCCGATGGAGGCCTGCCGATCGTTTTGTCCGGGTACAACGCAAACCAGGCAGCAGTGAGAAGCAGACTTGCTCCGCCGATAACGTAAAAAACGGCCGGCCATCCCAGTCCGGCAAGTATGAATGCCGCAACCGTAGCGCCGATTGCGACGCCCACCTGATTCCCTGCAAATGCGATCGCGATCACTCGTGCTCGCTCCTTCACGCTGAATTCGCGTGAAATTGCAAGTGCGCCCGAGGGAATCAATGGAGCCTGCCCCAACCCAAAAATCATTCGCTTCAAAATCAAAGACAGCGCTGCGGTCGAGATCGGCAGGGAAATTGTAGATGCGGCCCAGATCAGCGAGCCCAAGCCCAGAACAATGTATGGACCGAACCGATCGACAATGGAGCCCACAACCGACAATCCGGCTATATACGACCAGTTCCATCCAGAGAGGATGTACCCCATGGTCTTCGGAGTAAAGCCGTACTGCGCCATCAGCGTCGGCGCAACAACGCTGAAGGCAATCCGGATTATGTATGAGAAAAACTGAGTCCCGAAGAGCAGACTGCCCGTAATGATCTTCGATCGATAACTCACTTTGTCCGCCTAACGTATTGTGGACCTGAGGCAGCAATTGCCAAAGGCTGAAACCAAATTCCGATTGACGTAAATAGTCCAATTGCAGGTTAGTTGCTTTGATTTTGCACGGAATGTCGTCGATGAGTCTACGTCGGTTGAAAGCCAGGACCGGTCGATACGCTTCTAGTCGATCATCGATAAGTGCACGTGCTGAAAACGTGTAGCTCACTCCAGTGCATACGCTGAGCAGTTTAGAACGCTTATTATTTGCTACCGGTGTTACTACGATATTGTGCGCGATGTAACCATTTCTAATTTCCAAAGTTAATGGTATTGTTCCTTAGTCGATCATCGACATAAGACTATGCCAAGACGAGAATCACCTCTCCAGTCCGAGATGGTCCAAGGGACCCTCGACATGCTGATACTACGAACGCTAGTGATGGGCCCCGCCCACGGCCAGACCATTGCACATGCTATCGAGCGTGGCTCGGAAGATGTCCTTCAAATCGAGCACGGTTCGCTGTATCCAGCGTTGCACCGACTCCGGAACCGCGGGTGGATCGCGGCATTCTGGGGAACGTCAGAAAACAATCGCAAGGCGAGGTACTACCGGCTGACGCCGGAAGGCCGAAAACAACTCGTGGCGCAGACGTCCCGTTGGGAACAAGTGGTGCGCGCCATCGGACGAATCTTGTATCCAGCACCGGAGCGAAACAAGTGAACTGGCGGCGATTTTTCCGTCGGGAACAGGTGGATACCGAGCAACGCGAGGAGCTTGAATTCTATGTGGACCTCACGGCCGAGGAGTATGTAGCACGCGGTATGAAGGAGGAGGAGGCGCGGAGGGCGGCGAAACGCAAACTCGGTAACACGATGTGGATACGCGAGGAGGTCTATCGCATGAATACGGTGATGATCATTGAATCGCTCAGCAGAAGTCTGCGGCAAATGCTCCGCACGCTTCGTCGGAATCCGATGTTCGCCACAGCGACTCTGTTGACTCTTGCGCTCGGGATTGGAGCGAATACCGCCGTATTCAGCGTCGTTAATAGCGTTCTGCTAAAACCGCTTCCTTATCCGAACGCCGGGGAATTAGTGTCGATTCAACATACGGCACCCGGCGCGCCCGGACTCATCAGCGCCTCCGGCGACTTGCGGCTCTCAGCATCAATGTATTTCACGTATGCCGACAACAATCGCAGTTTTCAGGAAGTCGGCGCGTGGGGCGCGGGCTATGCAACGGTCACGGGACAGGGCGAGCCCGAGGAACTCCCGACTGTGGGCGTCACGTATGGCGTACTTCAAGCCTTGCAGGTCCAACCCGTCGCCGGCAGGTGGTTGTCTAAGGAGGACCAAACGCCTGGAGCGCCGCGAACGGTGATGCTTGGCTATGGGTATTGGCAGCGCCGTTTTGGTGGTGACCCGTCTGTCATCGGACGAAGCATCAACATCGGATCGCAGCCCACGCGGGTCGTTGGGGTGATGCCCCAAGGTTTCCGAATGGTGGATACCGAAGTTGAACTGATTCTCCCGTACGCTTTTGATCGCGGCCGATTGATTCTCCCCGGTTTCGCATTCCGGAGCATAGCTCGGCTGCGGCCCGGGGTTTCTATCGAAGAGGCCGGCACCGACATTTCGCGAATGGTGCCGATTTGGATGCGTTCCTGGCCGGCCCCGCAAGGTGTAAACCCGAATAATTGGGAGTCGTGGAGGATTACGCCTGCCCTTCGTCCCCTTGAGCAGGATGTCGTCGGTAGCGTGCGCAGTGTTCTCTGGGTGGTGATGGCAATGATCGGAATCGTGCTTTTGATCGCCTGTGCGAATGTCGCCAATCTTTTGCTTGTAAGGGCCGATGCTCGGCATCAAGAACTGGCCGTCCGTGCTGCGTTGGGCGCCGGCTGGGGCAGAATTGTCGGTGAATTGCTACTGGAGAGCGTGAGTCTCAGCCTTCTTGGCGGGGTATTTGGATTGGCCTTCGCCGATGTTGCGTTGCGGTTCCTTGTTGCCGTTGGCCCCGCAAGCCTTCCACGTTTGGACGAAATTGCAATCGATCTCCCCGCGCTCGCGTTCACGTTTGGCATCTCGCTTGTGGCTGGTCTTCTCTTCGGACTGATCCCGGCGTTGAAGTACGCGGGACCGCAAATCTCGCTGACCTTGCGATCTGGAGGCCGTTCGGCAAGTCAAACGCGGGAACGGCACCACGCTCGTAACGTGCTTGTGGTCGTACAAGTGGCCCTCGCACTCGTATTACTCGTGAGTTCCGGCCTGATGATTCGAACGTTCCAGGCACTCCGACGCGTCGATCCTGGATATACGAGACCGGAACAGATTCAAACGATGCGGATCGCCATGAACGCCGCCATGATTCCGGATCCGGAGCGGGTGGCGCGGACTCAGAACGAGATTGCCGAAAAGCTTGCAGCGATTCCAGGCGTGGCTTCGGTAGGCTACACCACCGAGCTACCCAACGATGGGCTCCCGCCCAACTGGGACTCGGTTCGGCCTGAAGACCAGAATATTCAACCCGGTCAAAGTTCCCTTCGCCGGTGGAAAAACGTTTCGCCGGGATTCCTCGGAACCATGGGAACGCAATTGACCGCGGGCCGCGACTACACCTGGACGGATATATTCGAGCGCCGCCCCGTCGTTATGATTTCGGACAATCTTGCGAGGGAATTTTGGGGAACGCCTGCCGCAGCGTTGGGCAAACGTATCGGAATCTTAAACAACTGGCGCGAGATTATCGGTGTAACGCAAGACGTCCATGAAGACGGAGTGGACAAACCGTTCCCGCCCACGGTGATTTGGCCGGTTTTCGGCCAGAGTCCGTACCGGGATGGCGTGCCCAATGTCGCGCGCAGCGTCACGTTCATCATCCGTACGACGCTCGCAGGCTCCGAAGGATTTTTGAAACAGGTTCAAGAGGCGGTGTGGTCTGTGAATCCCAATCTGCCTGTGGCCGCGCTCCAGACGATGGCGGACCTGCACAACAAATCGCTCGCGCGCACTTCGTTCACTTTGGTCATGCTGGCAATCGCTGGGACTATGGCTCTGGTTTTGGGAGTGATCGGCATTTACGGCGTCGTTGCGTACACCGTTTCCCAAAGGAGTCGCGAGTTGGGCATTCGCATGGCGCTTGGCGCCCGGCCGGCAGTGGTACAGCGCATGTTCCTGCGTTATGGCGTTGCGTTGACGGGCGTGGGTATAAGCATTGGTCTCACAGCCGCGGCAGGACTATCGCGGCTGATGTCCTCGCTCCTCTTCGGTGTAACCGCACTTGATCCGGCCACGTTCGCGCTTACCGCCGCCGTTTTGTTCGTCGTGACGATGGCGGCGTGCTATATCCCAGCGCGGCGCGCGGCTTCGATAGACCCCATCGAGACCCTCCGCGGTGAGTAGCCGATGAATTTGCGACGATTCTTCGAGCGGGACAGGGAGGATGCGGAGCAGAGGATGGAGCTTGAATCCTATGTCGAGCTCACCACCGCAGAGTACATCGCTCGAGGCATGGAACCAGATGCCGCCCGCACAGCGGCGCTGAAAAAATTAGGCAACACCACGCTGATTCGCGAGGAGATTTATCGCATGAACACGATTCCAGTTGCGGAAACCGTCTGGCGTGACATTCGATATGCATGTCGCACACTGCGTCGCAACCTCGGTTTCACGGTTATAGCCGCGGCCACTCTCGCGATCGGCATTGCTTCAAATGCGGCGATTTTTAGCTTTGTCGACGCGGTTCTACTCAAGCCATTACCCTACGTCCATGCGGACCGCATCGTACGCCTTCAGGAAAAGCGTCCCGATGGCGCTAGTACTTGGATTTCGACGCTGGACTACTTGGACTGGAAGAATAGCAACACGGTGTTCGACGAAATGGCCGTTCAACAGGACGGCCTTACCACACTAACCGTCTCCGGAGAACCCGTATCGCTGCGCGTGGCGCGAGTGTCGGCTCATTACTTTGACGTTTTCGGCGTCAGGGCATTCTTAGGTCGCACTTTCAGGGCTGATGAAGATCAGCCCGGCAAGCAATACGTCGCTGTTCTGAGCCATGCGCTGTGGGAAAGGGAATTCGGTTCGGATATACAAATTGTCGGCAAAACAGTCTTGCTGGATAAGGCCCCATATACAGTGATCGGCGTTATGCCGTCCGATAGCGCTTTCGATCGCGGCGCGGCTGAAATCTGGTATCCGCTGGCCTTCCAGCCAAGCAATATGACCCGGTATTACCGCTGGCTCAGCGGATCGTTTGCGACGCTCAGAGTAGGGGTTTCAATTCAAGAGGCGCGATCGGAAATGGATGCGATCGGCGCGCGCATTGCGAAAGATTACCCGGATTCGAACAGAGACTGGGGAGTCTCGGTGGAAAGCTATGGAAAATCGATTGTCGGCCCTCAACTTCGAACGTCGCTCCTTGCCTTGATGGCCGCGGTTGGTGGTTTGTTGTTGATCTGCTGCTCCAACCTCGCAAATCTTGCCTTGGCCCGAGGGGTCTCACGTTGGCGGGAACTTGCCGTACGGGCTTCTCTCGGAGCCAGCCGGTCACGCCTGATCCAACAGTCCCTGATCGAAAACATCGTGTTGGCCATCAGCGGTGGGTTACTTGGTATTGGTCTAAGTTATTGGGGAATGCTATGGGTCATGGCTCTGGTTCCTGCCGGAAGCTTACCGCGCGAGGCGAATGTCCAGTTAGATCTCCGTGTCCTGCTCTTTGCGTTATCGATATCCATTCTGACCGGTATCGCCTTTGGGATTGTACCGTCGGTTCAGGGTTCGAACTTGTCCCTTGCAGGAGCTATGAAGGCAGGGGGCCGATCATCCACGTCGGGATCTTCGCGTCGCTTGCGTGATGTCTTGGTGGTGGGGGAAGTCGCCATTGCGTTCATTCTTCTTTGTGGTTCCGGGCTGCTGATCCGGAGCTTTTTCGGATTGCTCCGTGTCGATACCGGTTTCGATTCGACAAATGTCCTGACTATGAGTTTGCCGATTCCGGGATTTCCTCCCGGCAGCAACTATTCCAATACGGAGGAATTCAATGCTTATATACGCGCGCTGCGGGCCTCGGTCGACGCCGTGCCAGGAGTGCGCCAATCGGCGATCACCAACGCCCTGCCGCTGACGGACTGCTGCCTCTATACGCTTAATATGCGAATCGAGAATCATCCCGCGCCCGATCCGGCCAACCGCGGAGACGGCTACTTCAAGGTAGTAACTCCTTCTTACTTCTCTGTTCTTGGCATCCACCTTCGCCGAGGTCGTTTTCTGACGGACGAGGACACGATGAACAGCCGTCCAGTCGTTGTGGTGAACGAGCGTCTCGTCAAGCGTTACTTTGGCAATGAGAATCCCATTGGCCAACACATCTTGAACCCGAAGATCATTGCAGGCAAGACGGAACGGGGTGCTGAAATCAGCTGGGAGGTCGTCGGTGTTGTCGCCGACGAGAAGATCAACGCGCTGGATGACGGCACGAGCGCCGTCCTTTACGCTCCATACGAGCAGAGCCCCGTGTATTTCGCGAATCTTCTACTACGCGCCAATCGCGATCCTTCGACGCTGGAAGCTTCGGTCCGCAAGGCTGTCCATGACATCAACCCCGGCCAGGCGATTATGAACGTTCGTAGTCTGGACAGTATCAAGTCTGCTTCAGTCGCGACCGATAGACTTCGCACTGTACTGCTGACCGTTTTTTCGGCGATCGCTTTGATTCTCGCCGCGGTTGGTATTTACGGTTTGATTTCTTACTCCGTCGTGCAAAGAACGCATGAAATGGGCATACGTACCGCGCTCGGCGCGTCCGCTGTCGAACTACTCCAGCTCGTTTTGACACACGGTTTGTTCCTGACGGCGACAGGACTCGGGATTGGTTTCGTTGGAGCTTTCGCCCTGACGCGGCTGCTTGGGACGATTCTTCACAACGTCGATGCGCTGGATCCTTACACAATCGCCGTGACGGCGGTAATCCTATTATGTGTCGCTCTAATGGCGTGCCTTGTGCCGGCGCTGCGAGCGACGCGGGTTGATCCGTCGCTTGCACTCCGGGGAGAGTGATAAAGGGACACGCGGTGGAGCCCACGATGCCGCTATCAAGCAGTCGGAAAACGCCTGGTCTGCGAACGGGCCGGGTGCTCAACGCCCGTAATCTCGCTATAAAGCCATGCTTTCGCCAGTCGCCACTCGCGTCGAACAGTGCGATCGGTTATGCGTAGAACGAGAGCCACTTCTTCTTCGCTCAATCCACCGAAAAATCTCAACTCGACGATGCGACTTTTTCGCGGGTCGATTTCTGCCAGTCGGGTTAAGGCCTCGTCGATAGCGACGAGATCCCGCGATCGTTCCTGTTGAAAGACGCAACCTTCGTCCAGCGTCGTTTCGAGCGCCTCACCACCGCGCTTATTCCGCCGCCGGGCCCGCGCATAGTCCACGAGAACTCTGCGCATTATTTGTGCGGCGACGCTGAAAAAGTGCGCCCTGCTCTGCCATCGCACGTTTTTCCAACCGATGAGGCGAATGTAGGCTTCGTTAATGAGAGCCGTAGTCTGCAACGGATGATTTCGCCGCTCTCCGGCCATATGCTGGCCGGCTAATCGGTGAAGCTCTCTTTCCACGCGCGGAACCAGCTGCTCAAGTGCTTCCTCGTCGCCGTCGGACCACGCCTGTAACAGTCCTGTAAGTTCTCGTTGCTCCGTCGCGCCCATTCCGTTCTCACGAATTATGCACTTTTCTGCCAAGGTGCGGATTTCACCAAGAAAAAAATTCGGACGCCCTGTCCGGTTCCGCCAGTCGACGGCGCCTGCTTCCGTGAAGGCAATCAGAGCTCCTCGGAGGAGACGTAGTGAAGCGTCGCACGTTACTGGTATTGCTGTTCCTTGGCCCGGAATGCCTGGCTGAGCTGCCTCCGCAGCAAGACAAGCGGCCGCATTTCACATTGGCTGTATGCGATCAGGTCGGACTGAATTCAGAAGTCCTCGCGTTGGCGCGGCAACAGACGGAGGAAATCTTCCGACACGCTGAAGTCGACGTCACGTGGATCGATCTCGATCGTCGATCACAATGTACGATGGTCCCCGGCACGCCCAATCATTTCGCGATTGTTATTTTGCCGCATGGCCCGGACAACGCGGTGACGCCGGATGCCATGGGGTCTGCGCCGAGCCGCGCTGGCGCGTTTCCACGCGCCTATATTTTCTACAACTGGGTTCGCATGATGGTAGACATCGTGGAACGGAAGGACCTGACGACAATTGGCCAAGGCATCATGCTCGGACACGCGATCGCCCACGAGTTGGGACATCTGTTGATGCCCGAACGCACTCACTCGCTGGCGGGAATTATGAGCACCAGATGGGATCGCAGGCACTGGGATGATGCAGTCGCAGGAAGGCTTTTGTTTCAAAAAGCGGAGGCGAAAGCAATGCGCACCAATTTGCTCGCCAGACAGCGCTGAAGCTGTTACGGAGGTCCGGGCGACCGGAGCCGGTATGCTAGAATCGCTGCCATCATCCACCGGAGCAAGCATTGAAACCCGAGCGCTGGCAGCAGGTCGAAAAAATTTTCAACGAGGCGCTTGAACAAAACCCAAACGACCGTGCTGTGTTTCTCGACAACGCGTGCGGCGAAGATGCATGGTTGAGGCAGAAAGTCGAAACCCTGATCCGGTCGGATGAAGCTGCCGGCAGTTTTTTAGAGTCATCCGCCTTTGCTGCGGGCGCCTCTGAATCCAGCAACGCTCCTCATTCATTCATTGGGCGGAGTCTTGGCCCGTACGAAATAAAGATGCACGTAGGCTCCGGCGGCATGGGCGATGTTTACCGTGCTCGCGACACGAAGCTCAGACGGGACGTAGCGATCAAGATCCTGCCCCCCGAGTTCTCGCGCGATCCCGAGCGAGTCGCTCGCTTTCAGCGCGAGGCCGTAGCCCTCGCTGCATTGAACCATCCCAATATTGCTGCCATTCATGATCTGGAAGATATCGACGGCTCGTTGTTCCTCGTCCTCGAGTTCGTCGAAGGCGAAACACTGGCTGCGCTTCTTCAAAAAACGAAACTTCCGGTCGAGAGAGCTCTTCGATTATGTAAACAGGTAGCTGAAGGCCTTGAGGCCGCGCATATCAAGGGAGTTCATCATCGTGATCTAAAGCCTGAAAACATTCAAGTCACCCAGGACGACCGGGTGAAGCTGTTGGATTTCGGCTTGGCAAAAATGCTCGACCTTGAAGGTGACCTGAAAAACCCTTCACCTGTGCCAAACATCACTCGGTGGAATACCCAGCCAGGGATGATTCTCGGCACCGTCGCATACTTGAGTCCGGAGCAGGCCCGCGGGCGGCAACCTGACAAGCGTAGCGACATCTGGGCATTTGGATGCGTGATGTTTGAGGCGATCACGGGCAAGCAGGCGTTTGATGGTGAGACCATTACCGACGTCTTGGCTTCGGTTCTGAAGAGTGAGCCGGATTGGGAGCTGCTGCCGACGGACCTGGCGCCGTCGGCCGTGTTCCTTCTCCGTCGTTGCCTCCAAAAAGAACCCAAGCAACGTTTGCATGAAATCGCAGATGCGCGCCTTGCGCTCGAAGATGCGATCGCGAGCGGGTCGTTCTCGCCGCAACCCGTCCCGGCGAAGGCCGATTCACGTTGGTTAAGGATTGCAACTGTAGCTATTCTGGCAGCCGCCGTTGCCGCCTTCGTGACCTGGAATTTCAGGCCGGTCCCTCCGGAATCCGGCAGAAGTCCTTCAAGCACTCCGCCGACTGCGGCATTGATCGCGAAGGACAGTACAGCAGTGAAATCCTCTCAAACCGTACAAGCGGCAGATTCTCCAGCAAGCGAAGCAACGAGCGTTGCCTCCAATCAAGTGGCGCGGCAACCTCAACCTCTATCCCCACGACCAACTCGGTCTTCGGCACTGCATTTCTCGTGGACCTTGCCGCCAGGTCAGCGCATCTTCAGAACGCTGCAACGGGTGATCGCGATTTCTCCAGACGGCGAGACCATGGCCTACGGAAGCAACGACGAACTCTATCTTCACCCAACTTCTAGAACCGAGGCTTACCGTATTCCCGGAACCGCCAGCGCCTTGACTCCGACGTTCTCACCCGATGGACAATGGCTCGCATTCTGGATGCGCTCCGATCGGACGCTGAAAAAGATGCGCACGGACGGCGGCGGGATGGTGACGCTGACGCCGGCATCGGTTCTTCCGTCCGGTCTCGATTGGCAGGGCGATACCATCGTCTACGCCGCGCCGAACGGAATCGTCGCCATTCCCGCATCGGGAGGCGGAGCTGAACTTTGGGTCAAGCCGGAGCCCGGCGAAATTGTCGACAGTCCACAGATGCTGGATAGAGGCAATTCGGTTCTATTCAGTGTCACGCGAGATATGGGCATGGATCGATGGGACAGGGCCGATGTCGTTCTGTTCAATCGAAAAACAGGCCAACGCAAGGTGCTCATCCATAACGGAAGCGACGCACGATACCTTGCAAGCGGCTACATCGTTTACGTTCTCGGCAATACTCTACTTGGCGTTCGATACAATCCGACTCGGCAGGAGATTATCGGCAAGCCGGTTCCCGTTATCGATGATCTCCTGCACACTGTACGCGAAGTGCCGTTTTACCAGTTCAGTGCCGCGCAGTTTGGATTTTCTTCTGCTGCAAACGGAACCTTGATCTACATCCCCAAGGACGCTCAACCAGGCAAGGCGAACCAGGCTTCCTATCGAGAGATCCGAAGAATCGTGAACTGGCTCGACGATCTCAAGCGTCAGATTCCGGAAAGCTGAGAGACTGAGGTGTCATCAACCTGAGACGCGTCATGACTGCAGGTCGCGGCTTGACCCGCGGCTACACGTCACTTGTTCTCACTATTCGCTTCGGCCTGACGAGTTATCACGCTCCGGAGCCGGAGTTATTAATTATCAGTCGGCTTCGTCTCCATGTGATCGATAACCAGCACAGGATAGGGCTGCTTCCGCACCTCGAGCTTCAGCCCGAGTCGTTCAACGCCTTCAAACAGACTAAGGCCGCCATTGGGGTCGGAGGCGCCGGCGGCCGGCGCCTGACCCCGTTGGCCGCCGTCGAAGTTGGCGCGAGGTGTCCAGGACAGGGCGAAGTCCCAGCCTCCCTGAAGTTCGGTTACATCGACGGCGGGATGATCCACATAGGCTGGCGCCATCGCGGGCAACTTCTCGGCGAGTTGGGCGAGTGTCGTGTTCTGACATGTGAGTGTGGCCGTCGGGAGGCCGGAC
>DATFXZ010000251.1:0-5519 GCA_035315305.1 Terriglobia bacterium
AAATAGCGTACGTTCCCGTTTGCGAACTCTCGGCTTTGTAAATGACTCCGCTTATCGCGTGTTGCGCTTGAACCGACGCGCCGGCGACGGCGCCCCCGTCCGGATTCGTAACCGTACCGCCAATCGTTCCGCGACCGTCTTGTGCAAACGCAACCGCCGCGAAAAAAATCAAAATGGCCCCAATGCTGCTCCCTCTCATCTCGTGCCTCCTGGCAACTTTTATTGAAATTCCTTTTCACGTTCCGGCGGAAAGCTCGGCTATTTTAGCTGCCGGGTCACGACGTGTCGAGTTTGTCAGCATCGGATTCTGGCACTATTTTGGTCAGCGCCGCATTACGGATTGCTCCCACTTGACGGACTGCTCCCACTGGGACGTATTGCGGTTTACCGTAGAAGTGGTCTTCAGAAGGAATGCAACGACAGCGTAGACTTCCAACGCACGCTTTTCAGTCGCCGTCGTAACGTTTGCGCATTTCCGCGACGGCCTTCGCGATTAATTCCTCCAAAACGGCGCGGTCGACGTCCGCGAGCTTGTTGATATAGAGGCAACCTTTGCCGATTTTGTGCTTGCCGAGTCGGGACAGCAGCTTCTTATCTTCTAACGCTGGACCAAGGTAGAGGACGAGGCTGGTTTTCCGCGGTGAGAAGCCTGTCGTGCAGATCTCCCCTTCGCGTCCGCTCTCGTATTTGTAGTGAGACTTGCCAAAGCCGATGATTGTGGAACCCCACATTTTCGGGGGCTTGCCAGCAATCTTCGACATCAAACGCGCGAGTTCGTCAGCGTCTTTGCGTTTCTCTTCGCTGTCGACTTGGTTGATGAACGCTTGCGGATTGGTGGCGGTCGCTTTTGTTTTGTTTTCAGCCAACGCTTTTTTGGGCTGCGTGAAAGGTTAACCTTTCGGTATCACCCCGCCGGGGGTCATTTTGTCGACGTGCTCCGGAAGTAATTCGGACAACTTATTCAGTAATTCCTCCTGACTCACGTTCAATTTGCCGGCGAGCTGCGCAACATTGTTCGAACCGAGCACATTTCGCAACTGATCCGCGGATACAGGCTGATTGGGTCCAGTGCCCACCCATGAGTGCGCGATACCGCCCAGCCCCTTTTGCTCGAATTGGTTCACAAGACCTTGCACCCCGCCGTGGCGTTGAATCATCTCATTAATTCCCGCGCCGACTAATCCGCCAAGTACTCCATCGAAAAGACCCATAACACTCTCCAACGATTTAGCTTTGGATAGATTGTACTCCGGCGCGGGCGACTGAGAGGTATCTGCTTTATCTCGTATTACCGGATCATTTTGTGATGGTAGTCCGATTGACGACCCTAAAGGATTTCCAGAACCGGCCCAATTCGGAGAAACCGAGCGCCAGGTCCACTACACCGAGGCCCGATACGGCACCTCGAAAAAAATTGTTGAGAAGGAAACCACGAAGGTAAAGAGAGTAACCCAATAAGACGTTATGTTCCCAAAGCTGCGACCACGGCACGAATACCAGGAAGAGCCCGATCTCGAAACAGAAAAGAATAAAAGCGACAGCAAGAAGGCGGTTCATTGGCACTATGGAAACTCTTGGGGTCCAGAACTACAGAGACACAAAGATACAGAGACGCCGCGAGTTTCACGCGTTCCTTATTGCGAAGCGGTCTTGATTTCCTTGATCCGAGCCGCTTTGCCGCGGAGTTCACGGATGTAATACAGCTTGGCACGGCGCACGCGTCCAGAGCGAACCACTTCAATTCTGTCGATCACCTTCGAGTGCAGCGGAAATATGCGTTCGACTCCGTGTCCAAAGGAGATCTTACGGACAGTGAACGTTGCCCGTGCGCCACCGTGTTTCTGAGCAATGCAAATGCCCTCGAAGACCTGAACGCGCTCCTTATCCCCTTCTTTAATCTTTACGTGGACTTTGACCGTATCGCCTGGTCTGAAATTCGGGATGTCCGTGCGCAATTGCTGTTTCTCAACCAAATCCAGTGCATTCATAAAACTCTCCAAAGTTACCTCAACAAATCCGGCCTGTTCTTCTCCGTCTTCCTCAACGCAGATTCCTGCCGCCACCTATGCACGGCCTCATGATCCCCCGAAATCAATACCTCCGGCACCTTCCATCCACGGAAGTCCGCAGGCCGTGTGTAGTGAGGGTGCTCCACGAGCTGCGTCTCCGCGGCCGGGTCAGAGAATGAGTCCCGGAGTATTGATTCTTCTTTGCCGACTACTCCCGGCACATACCGCGTGACCGCATCGACGACGACCGCAGCGGCAATCTCACCACCGGAAAGAATAAAGTCGCCGATCGAGATTTCCGCAGTAGCGAGATGCTCAATCACGCGCTCATCAATTCCTTCGTAGCGTCCGCACACGAGAATCATTTGCTCCGATCTCGAGAGCCGCAGCGCCTCAGCCTGGTTAAACCTTTTACCGGCAGCGCTAAGGACCACTACTTCTGCCTGCTCGTTCTTCCGAACCGATTCCACGGATTTGAAAATCGGTTCAGGCTTTAACACCATTCCTTCGCCGCCGCCGAACGGCCTATCGTCGACCGTTCGGTGACGGTCTGCCGCAAAATCTCTCAGGTCGTGTACTCGAATATTAATGAGTCCTTTTTCACGGCCGCGCCGGATCACTCCAAAATCGAATGGACCTGTAAAGAACTCCGGGAAGATCGTGATGACATCGAACAGCACCATGTCACTTGTTCAGATCCCGTAAGTCTTCCGGCAACTCCACTTCGATTCTGTGCTGATCGAGCTCGATCTTCTTCAAATATGGCTGCGCGAATGGAATCAGCGTCTCTGTATTACCGCGATCAACCTTCAAAATTTCCGAGCCCCCGGCGTCAAGCACATCCGTAACGGTTCCAATGTCCTGGCCGTCGGTCGAAAACACGTGGCAGCCTTTCAAATGAAAGGTGTAAAACCAGCCCTCTTCCAGAGGCGGCAACGCATCCACGGAAATTTTGATTTCATGGCCGATGTATTTCTCGGCTTCCGAGATGGAATCAATACCGCGCAGTTTAAGCACGCAGCGTCCATGCTGCCTGCGAAAAAACTCGATTTCCGTTTCCCGTCCGGCGTCTTTCCTGTCGACAGCTGAAACCACAACGCGCCGCCCGGGCCCGAAAATAGCATCGTTTTCGAGCATCAGCTCGACTCGGATTTCACCTTTCAGGCCTTGGGTTTTTGTGATCCGAGCGATGGAAATATAAGAGGCATTCGAATGACTGATGCAGCGTTACTCCAAAATCTCGAGTGTAAACCGCTTTTTCAGCTTCATTCCGGCGGCACTAAGTATGGTTCGAATCGATCGTGCCGTCCGACCTTGCTTCCCGATGACTTTACCGAGGTCGCTCTGAGCAACTCTTAATTCGAGAACCGTCGTCTGTTCTCCTTCGATGGGCCGCACAGATACCTGATCAGGATTATCCACGAGAGCTTTCGCAATCTGCTCAATGAGCTCCTTCATAGCCACCTCCAAACTCACATCGTGCTTTGAGCTAGAAATAGGGCTACAAACAGTATGAATCCGCGGCGGAGGGCGTCGAAAGAGCTTTTGTACTTACTTTACAAGTTCCTTTTTTCGAAGGATGCTTCGAACCGTCTCCGACGGTAATGCTCCCTTCGAGAGCCAGTACTGAGCGCGCTCTGCGTTAATTTCCATCTGAACGGGATTCGCAATCGGGTTGTATTGTCCGACCACCTCCAAAAAGCGGCCGTTTCGCGCGCGGCGCTTGTCGATTACAACAATCCGGTAATAGGGACGTTTTTTCGACCCTATCCGGGACAGACGCATCGTTACCAAAGAGTTAGCCTCCTAACAGCAAAACCCAAAAAGTATATCCTAAAACGGCATTTCCGGCAGCTTCATTCCCTTTAACCGCTTGCCCAACATTGAATTTTTCATACCCTTCATCATCTTTCGGGTCTGCGCGTACTGCTTCAGGAGCTGGTTCACCTGCTGAACACTGGTTCCGCTTCCTTTTGCGATACGTTTCCGGCGGCTCCCGTTGATAAGTTGATGATTCCGCCGCTCCTTCGGGGTCATGGAGTTGATGATCGCCTCCACGCGCACAAGCTCCTTTTCGTCGACCTTGACTTTTTGGAGGTCTTTAAAGGGGCCAATGCTCGGAAGCATTGCAAGAATCTGATCGAGAGCGCCCATTTTTCGGATCTGCTTCAACTGATCTCGAAAATCATCAAGTGTGAAGTTGTCCGACAGCATCTTTTCCTGAAGCTCAACGGCTTTCTTCTTGTCGACAACGGCTTCCGCCTTTTCAATGAGTGAAAGGATGTCACCCATCCCCATGATGCGCGACACGAGCCGGTCCGGATGGAACAGCTCGAGCGCATCGTATTTCTCACCGATGCCGACGAACTTCACCGGCTGGCCAGTCACCTGCTTGATAGACAGCGCCGCACCACCTCGCGCATCACCGTCCATTTTGGTGAGAATGAATCCATTGAATCCGAGCTGCTGATGGAATTCCTGCGCGCTTTTTACGGCATCCTGACCGAGCATTGCATCGGCAACGAATAAGATTTCATTTGGACGAACGTGGTCTTTAATTTCCCGCAGTTCGTTCATCAGAGTTTCGTCGATATGGAGACGACCGGCCGTGTCGATTACAACGACGTCATGCGCCGTGTTCCGAGCTTCGCGAAGAGCATCCTGGCAGAGTTGTAGAGGTTGATCGTTTGGATTTCCTTCCCAAAGCTTCACGCCAACGTCCTTCGCAATCACTTTCAACTGATCACGGGCCGCTGGACGATAGACGTCGACGGATACCAGCAGCGGACGATGGCCGCCCTTTTGAAGCCATTTTGCGAGTTTTCCGGAGGACGTTGTCTTGCCAGAGCCCTGCAATCCGACGAGCATGATGGCCGAGGGCGGCTGGGGCGCGAAGTTGATTCGAACATTTGTGCCCCCAAGCATCTCAATGAGCTCGTCACGCACAATCTTCACGACCTGTTGACCAGGAGTCAGACTCTGCATGACTTCCTGCCCAAGAGCCTCCGCCTTCACTTTATCTGTGAATTGCTTCACAACCTTGAAGTTGACGTCTGCTTCCAGCAACGCCATACGGATCTCTTTCAGCGCCTCATCCAGATGCTGCTCGGTGAGCTTAACCTCTCCGCGCAGGTTTTTGAAGACGCGTTGTAACTTCTCGGATAACGTCTCGAACATATCTTTCTAGTATAGAAGAATGGGTTATTGTCTGCGGATTCTCTCGATTCGACGGGCCTTTCCCGTACTGGAATCCACTTCCAAAAACACGCCATTAAGTTGAGCATCCTGCGATGCGCTTTCAAACTTGTCGGGAATCGAAGTCAGAAATCGCCGGATCACGTCTTCCTTGACTACACCAATGACAGAGTGAAATGGCCCAGCCATTCCGACGTCGGTTTGGAAGGCCGTGCCGCCGGGAAGAATTGTCTCATCGGCAGTAGGTATGTGTGTATGCGTCCCTACGACGGCGGAAACGCGGCCATCCAGATACCAGCCCATCGCGACCTTCTC
>DATFXZ010000252.1:0-7437 GCA_035315305.1 Terriglobia bacterium
GTCGTAAAGCTGAAAATCCCAAGCACCACAAACCCAAGGTGGCTTACAGAGGAATACGCGACCAGCTTTTTCATATCGGGTTGGACCATTGCGACAAGAGCTCCGTAGATAATGCCGACAATGGCCAACATGGAGATGAGCGGCGCGAATAAATGGCTGATATGCGGGAACAGCGGTAGATTGAATCGCACCAATCCGTACGTTCCCATCTTCAGGAGAACCGCGGCCAGGAGCACGGAACCGGCCGTTGGCGCTTCTACGTGAGCGTCCGGAAGCCAGGTGTGGAAAGGGAAGAGTGGGACTTTAACGGCGAACGCAAGAAAGAACGCAATGAAAAGCCACAATTCAATCGTAGGCGACAGAACCATTCGGCCGCTTCCTATGGACGATTGAATTTGTGGATAACTGAACGTGAACATTCCAGTCGCGTCGCCATGCATAAAGTACAGGGCGATGATTGCGACCAGCATCAACACCGAACCAATCATGGTGTAAAGGACGAATTTGATGGCTGCATAAATTCGCCGCTCACCACCCCAGACGCCGATCAGGAAATACATGGGCACCAGCATGATTTCCCAGAACACATAAAACAGAAACAAGTCGAGCGAACAAAAGACTCCGATCATTCCCGTTTCGAGCAGCAGCATGAAAATGAAGTATTCCTTCAAACGATCGTGAATGGACCAGGAGGCGAGAACAGCCAGCGGGGTAAGCAATGTAGTCAGGAGAATTAAAAAAACACTGATTCCATCGATACCCATCGAGTAGTCGATGCCGAGTGAGGGAATCCATGGCACTTTAACAGCGAATTGAAAGTCCGGGTTTCTCGAATCGAAGGACGCAATCAGATGAAGCGAAAAAACGAACGTGAGTATCGTGATAATCAGCGAAAATGCACGAATAGACCGCACGTGATCGCGGTTGTAGAAAAGCAGCAGCAGGGCGCCCACGGCCGGCGTGAACGTGACGATACTCAGGATGTTGGAAGTAATTACGTCCATATCACTTCAAAAACCACACAACCACCCCTACCGCGCCCAGGAGAATCCAGGCTGCGTAGGTGCGGACGTATCCGGTTTGCATGTGGCGCAATGCTTTCGCGCTTCCGCGAACAATCTCGCCTACGCCGTTGACTGCACCGTCGATCATGAGGGCATCGACGAATTTCCAAAGGAACTCTCGAGAAGTCCGTACGATGGGCCAGACAATCACTGCATCGTAAAGCTCGTCGACGTAGTACTTATTCAGCAGGATGGAATACATCGCGTGGGCTTTGGCCGCCACCCTCTCCGGCAAGCCCGGCTTTGCAACATAGAAGAGGTATGCCAGCAGGAGTCCAGTAAGGGCGGCCCCAGTTGATACGGCCATCAGCAGATCTTCAGTACGACTGGTTCCCAACGACGTGCTTTCGGTCTCGTGCGCCTCTAGCGTCAGAAAACGTTCGATTTGGTTTCCACCCCCCAATACGCGTGGAACGCCGACGAGGCCCGATATCATGGAGAGGATCGCTAAGACAACTAAAGGCATCAACATGGATCTGGGCGATTCATGGACGTGGTGAACCTCGAGTTCGGTATATCGCGGCGACCCATAGAACGTCAGGATCAACAGCCGAAACATATAAAAGGAAGTGAATGCTGCGGCGACTACACCTACGAACCACAACAACTTTCCATAATTCGCGTAATTCCAATCACCCCATAGAACGGCATCTTTACTGAAGAACCCCGCAAATGGCGGAATCCCGGCGATCGTCACGGTGCCTATTAAAAATGTCCGATACGTCCATGGCATGTGATGCCGCAGACCGCCCATTTTGCGAATATCCTGCAAACCTCCCAATCCGTGAATCACACTGCCGGCGCCGAGAAACAAGAGCGCCTTAAAGAATGCGTGTGTCATCAGGTGGAACATTCCTGCAGCGTAGGCGCCGGCGCCACATGCCAGAAACATGTAGCCGAGTTGACTGACTGTGGAATAGGCGAGAATTTTCTTGATGTCGTTTTGAACCAGACCGATCGACGCGGCAAAGATCGTCGTAAACGCGCCAACGACGGCTACAACAAGAAGCGCACCCGAAGCATGGTTATAGATAGCCGATGACCGCGAGACCATGTAAACGCCGGCGGTGACCATCGTCGCCGCATGAATCAGTGCGCTTACTGGAGTTGGACCTTCCATCGCGTCAGGCAGCCAGACGTAAAGAGGGAACTGCGCAGACTTGCCGACGGCGCCGAGAAACAAAAGCAGGCCGATGGTTGTAAGCACACCGACCGTTCCAAGCGGTTCAGGGCTGAACGACGTCGTATCTTGCAGGCGCGCGAATACACCCGCGAAATCGATCCGATCGAATGTCCAAAAGATGAGCATGATCGCGAGCAGGAATCCGAAATCGCCTATACGGTTTACGATGAATGCTTTCTTTCCGGCGTCTGCCGCAGATTTTCGCGTGAACCAATATCCAATGAGGAGATATGAGGAGAGACCCACGCCTTCCCACCCAACGAACATCAATAGATAGTTGTTCGCCAAAACCAGCGTGAGCATGAAGAAGACGAATAGGTTCAGATACGCGAAGTATCGATAGTAGCCCTCTTCATGCGCCATGTAACCGGCGGAGTAGATATGGATGAGAAGGCCGACTCCAGTAACAATCAAGATCATGAGGCCGGATAGATGATCGAGCATGAATCCAGCCTGAGCTTGAAAGCGACCAGCCTGTATCCATGTGAAGTAATCACGGTTGATCGGAAGAGCGGAGGTCCCGAGCATCGCCAGGAATTCGCGTAGCGCAATGATGAAAGATACGGCGACCGTTCCCACCGCAACGGCTGTGATGATGTTCTTCGGCAGTCGCTTGCCTAGAATGCCATTGATCGCAGCGCCGAGCAGGGGCACCATTGGGATCAGCCAGAGAATGCTAAATGGATCCATTTTTACGTTTTCGGAAGGAACCACAAAGACACAAAGGCAGAGCGGTTCCTTGAATACGAATTTTGATTGACCACCATGAGCCGCTCTGCCTTTGTGTCTTTGTGGTTCTTGTTACCACTTCAACAAATTACTCCGATCCACATTCAGCGATTCGCGATTGCGAAACATTGCAATCACCAGCGCCAGACCCACCGCCGCTTCCGCCGCAGCGACAACCAAAACGAAAAAAACGAAGATTTGTCCGCTAATTTGTCCGTGCTGAGTGGAGAACGCAACAAACGTCAAATTGACTGCGTTCAGCATGATTTCGACGGACAAAAGGAGAGCAATAATGTTGCGCTTGATAAAGAATCCCAGGACTCCAATCAGGAACAACACCGCTCCCAGAATGAGGTACCAACTGATCGGGATCACAGATCCTTCTTCGCGAAGACGACGGCGCCCACCAAAGCAATGAGTACCAGCAACGACGTTGCCTCAAACGGCAAGAGATAATCGTTGAAAAGGCTTGTTCCGATCGCTTTCGGGCTTCCAACCAATTCTGCGCGAGTCGCCCGAAGCGGTTCCACGTTCCACAAAGTTGCAACAATCAGAAAGAGAAGGAAGAGCCCCAGAGGTATACCAATGAATTTCAACCAGCGTAGCCGGTCGACGCCATCTTCATCAGCAGGAAGATTCAAAAGCATAATCACGAAAGTGAACAAGACCATGATCGCGCCGGCATACACGATCACCTGAATAACCGCAATGAAGTCAGCGCGCAGGAATACAAACAACACCGAAACTGCAGTGAGCATAACGATGAGCGAAAGCGCGCTGTACAACACGTGTTTTTGAACCAACACGTTTATTGCGGCTCCGACAGCCATGGCGGCGAACAAAAAGAACAGTATTTGTATGCTCATCCTATTAATGACTGCGCAGTATCGCGCATGCATTCGCTCCGGTCATCTGATTACTGGCCGCGCGCTGTTGCGCATGCATTCGCTCCGGTCATCTAATTACTGGCTGCGCGCTGTTGCGCTTGCATTCGCTCCGCTCATGTAATGGCTACGACGAAGCTGGTGACGACAATGTTGGCCAGCGACAGCGGAAATAACACCTTCCAACCAAACCTCATGAGTTGATCGTATCGAAACCTGGGAATTGTCGAACGCAAAAGGACATAAAAGAAAACGAAAAGCCCGATCTTGAGCACGAACCACACGATCGGCAGAGCCATTTGAAGCCACTGCGGCCCGAACATCGGGCCGTTCCAGCCTCCGAGAAACAGAATCGTCGCCACTGATGAAACCGCAATCAGATTGGCGTATTCAGCCATCATGAACATGAGGAACTTCATGGAGCTGTATTCGGTATGCCATCCTGCAACCAGCTCTTGTTCCGATTCCGCCAAATCGAACGGTAATCGGTTGGTCTCCGCCACGCCGCTGACGACGTAGACGACGAAAGGAATAGGCTGAAGGAAGATGTTCCAACGCGGAATAAAGCCTGCCCACGTGCTGTTCTGCGATATCACGAGTTCACGAAGGCTGAGAGTGTTTGCGATTAATACAACGCCGACAACGGACAAGGTCAAACTGAGCTCGTAGCTGATCATCTGCGCGGAGGATCGCATGGCCCCCAGGAGCGGGTACTTTGAATTCGATGACCATCCTCCAAGCGCGATGCCGTACACACCCAATGACGTAAGGGCAAAAACAAATAATAAGCCGACGCTAAGATCTGTCACTTGAAGCGATGGGCCGAACGGGACCACCGCAAAAGTGAGGAACGCCGGAATAAGCGATATGAGAGGCGCGGCGATATATAAGAACGTGTTCGCCTGTGTGGGAATAACTTCTTCTTTGAAAACAAACTTCAGAAGGTCCGCCAGCGGCTGCAATAGACCGAAAGGTCCGACACGCGTCGGACCGGGACGCATCTGCACGCGGGCCATGACCTTGCGTTCGACCCAGCTCAATAAGCCAACAACGTTCATCACTGCGCCAAAGATGACGACGATTTTGATGATCAGAATGATGAAGTCCCGGCTGGTGAGGTATCCGATCATGTTTGTCCGCGCAGTTCGTCAAGAATGCGTTCGGTTTTCTGGACGTCGAGATTTTCGTAAAACTCGCCGTTGACCTGAATGCACGGAGCAGTCGTGCAAGACCCCAGGCATTCGAATTCAATCGCCGAAAAGAGGCCATCCGGCGTCACCTCGCCTAACTCGACGCCCAGTTTTCTTTTCACGCACGCTTCAATCTCGTCAGAACCTCTAAGCAGGCAAGACAGATTCGTGCAAATCATGATGTGATATTTACCGACTGGCCGCCGCCGCAGCAGCGTGTAGAACGACAAAATGGAATCGACTTCGGAAGGATTAAGGTCGAGATATCTGGCGACGTACTCGATCGTTTCCGGTTTGATGTATCCATGTTCTTTCTGCGCCAACAGCAACATTGGAATCAATGCGGACCGCTTCCGGGGATAGATCGAGGTCAGATGCTTAAACTTCTCTTCAGTTTCCTGCGAAAACATTCTCCCTACCGCTCCCACTCGAGCGCGCCTTTTTTCCAGGCGTAGATGTAGCCCGCAAGAATCACAACGATGAACAGAAGCATTTCGATGAAACCAAACAGTTTCAGATCGTGGTACACCACGGCCCAAGGAAACAGGAAAACGACTTCGATGTCGAACAGCAGGAAGAGCATCGCAACAAGATAGAATTTCACCGATAAGCGCTCTCGCGCCGTCCCGATCGGATTAACGCCGCATTCGTATGGGGCCAGCTTCCTGGGATCCGGCTTTCTAACGCCGAGCACGTACGACACGATCAAGGCAACGATCCCGAAGCCGGCCACCAAAAGAAAGAAGATGCCGATCGGAGCCCAACTCTCCAACATGCGCGCTCTCCTGCACTCAACACAAATTTATGACTATAGTGACCCGTCCGACGCACTGTCAATGTGCTAACATCCAAGTACTCTATGAAAATCGAAATTCGATTGAACGGCGAAATCCAGGAACTGCCTGCATCGCTCAACATCGTGCAGCTTCTGGAACATTTCGAATTGCCGAAGGATCGCGTGGCGGTTGAGCGGAACAGGGCGATTGTTCCGAAAGTTCAGTGGGAGACCATCGCCGTGAATAATGGCGATGAACTGGAAGTTGTTCACTTCGTCGGCGGTGGCGACGGCAATGACGATCCATTTGTGGTCGCCGGACGAACATTCAAATCACGATTGATTGTCGGTACGGGCAAATATTCGAGTAACCAGGTGATGGCGGAGGCGCATCGCCGTTCCGGAACGGACATGGTAACGGTCGCCGTCCGGCGGATCGATTTGAAAGCTCCGAAGGGGCAATCGCTACTCGACTTTATCGATCGCGAAAGGATCATGATCCTGCCGAACACGGCGGCGTGTTTCAACGTCGATGACGCTGTGCGAACGGCAAGACTCGGGCGTGAAGCCGGCCTGTCGAATTGGGTGAAACTTGAAGTGATCGGTGACGAGCGGACGCTCTTTCCCGATACGGCTGCCCTCATTGAGGCCACAAGGATTCTCGTCAAAGATGGATTTATCGTTCTGCCTTATACGAACGACGATCTCGTTGTTGCGCGAAAGCTTATCGATGCCGGCGCTGCGGCAATCATGCCGCTCGGCGCGCCGATCGGTTCCGGCATGGGAATCCAGAATGTGGCAGCTATTCGAATTCTCCGAGAAATGATCACGGAAGTGCCGCTGATCGTTGATGCGGGAGTGGGAACGGCTTCTGACGCGACCCTGGCCATGGAACTCGGGGCCGATGGTGTTCTCATGAACACGGCAATCGCCGGTGCGAAAGATCCTGGTTCAATGGCCGAAGCGATGCATTACGCCGTGAAAGCCGGCCGACTTGCGTTCAGATCCGGCCGGATCCAGCGGAAGCTGTATGCAACCGCCTCCTCACCGATGGAGGGAAGACTGTAGGCGCCGGCTTTAGCCGGCGCTGCAGGAGTCAGCCGCCGAACTCCGTTCGGCCGCGCCGGCTAAGGCCGGCGCCTACCGGCAGCATCGAAATGACAATGCCTGAGAGGGCGGCACCGGTGCATCCTATAACTCCGACAAGCCAAATCCCCTGATACTCTTGCAGAGTGTTGCCGGGTGAAGAATTCAGCGCGATTCCCAGGTAGCCGCTGATCGCCAAAGCCGTTGCCCCAGACAGCTGTGCGAACGTATTCAGAAAGCCCATGATGGACGATGTTCGTTGAGAGCCAAAGGTCTCAGAAACGGCGGTCGTGATGAGCGGATACATGTTAATCGAGACGCCCATCAGAAACGCAATTCCGCCGAGGGCGATCGTCGAACGAATGCCGATCGGCATAATCTGGAACAAGACTGCGGATAAGAAAAGGAATCCAATCGCGAGTGCTTTCCGAGAAACACCGCGTCCAACAAGACGATCGGAGGCGAAGCCCATGATCGGACCGCCAAACAGCCGGCCGGCAAGGTAGAACGTGCTCAATGCGCCTCC
>DATFXZ010000253.1:0-8026 GCA_035315305.1 Terriglobia bacterium
CCGGGCTGAACAGCCGGAAGTTTCGGCTCTCCATGTTCAGCTTCATTACGTCGCGGAGGAAGCGGCCCATCACCCGGGTAGACTCAGCAGTCACAGCTCCCGGTGAAGGAACCTTGACTGCATAGTCGCGAAAATCGGGCAGGCGAAGGTCCCGAAGAAGCAGGCCACCGTTAGTGTGCGGATTGGCGCTCATGCGGCGAGTGCCTTGCGGGGTGAGCTCCGCGAGCTCGGGGACGAGCTTGCCGTGATCGTCGAACAACTCCTCGGGCTTGTAGCTCTTCATCCATTTTTCCAGAATGCGCACGTGGCCCGGCTTCTCATGCATCTCACCCATTGGCACCTGGTGAGCGCGCCAATAGTCTTCAGTGCGTTTGCCGTCGATCTCTTTCGGGCACGTCCAGCCCTTGGGCGAGCGAAGCACAATCATGGGCCAGCGAGGCCGGTCGGTGGAACCATTCCGACGCGCGTCAGCTTTAATCCGCTGGATATCGCCTAGGACCGTGTCAAGCGTCGCCGCCATTAGTTGGTGCATCTTCTCGGGCTCGTTCCCCTCGACGAAATATGGCGTGTACCCATATCCGCGGAAAAGGTGGTCCAGTTCTTCATGGCTGATCCTGGCGAGCACGCAGGGATTCGCGATCTTATAACCGTTCAGATGCAGAATTGGCAGGACAACACCGTCGGTCACGGGATCCAGAAACTTGTTGGAATGCCAGCTGGTGGCGAGCGGTCCGGTTTCCGCCTCGCCGTCGCCGACCACACAGGCAACAATCAGGTTTGGGTTATCGTAGGCCGCGCCGTACGCGTGCGAGATCGCGTATCCGAGCTCCCCGCCCTCGTGTATCGAGCCTGGCGTTTCCGGGGCCACGTGGCTGGGAATACCCCCGGGGAAAGAGAACTGGGTGAAGAGACGCTTCATGCCCTCTTCGTCCTGGGAGATGTTTGGGTAAACTTCGCTATAGGTCCCCTCGAGGTAGGCGTTGGCGACCAAACCCGGGCCGCCGTGTCCGGGACCGGTGATGTAAACCATGTCAAGGTCGTGCTGCTTGATTAGCCGGTTCAGATGAGCATATATGAAGTTCAAGCCTGGTGTTGTTCCCCAGTGACCCAGGAGTCGCGGCTTGATGTGCTCCTTGCTTAGCGGCTTCTTCAGCAGCGGATTGTCGTAAAGATAGATTTGGCCGACTGACAAGTAGTTTGCGGCCCGCCAGTAGGCATTGATCTTGTCCAACTCATCGCGACTAAGCGGCGCATCCTTGGTTATGGAGCGAAGTGTTGGGCGCGCTGTTCTGCGCGCGTGGCGTGCTCCATTGGCGCTGACTTTCTTCCTCTTAGTTACGGTGACTCGGCTATTCCTCTTACGGGCGGTGGCCGCTTTGGCCATTGCGGCGGATTTTCTATTTGTTTTCATATATTTTGTATTCAAGACATGTGTTTGTTAAAAACGGTCCGGGACGTTTCTCGCGCAAGTGTTCCGGTGTGACACCTATCTGAATTAGTCGCCAACATGATGTGTGTCGTTCCACAATCGGATCACCGGCCGGGACAGCTCGTTCTCATAGCCTACTGCACTCAGGCTCGCTGTGCTAAGCATGAACCGCTTGGCGTTCACATTCACTTCCAGCCCAATCCAGCGCGTTGCCAGTACTCGAATGAAATGCCCGCTCGAAAAAAGCAGCACGTCTCCTAGAACCGCGCGCACACGGTTCACCACACGATCGGCGCGTGCGGCAGCTTGGGCTGGTGATTCTCCTCCTGGAGCGCCGTCGCGAAATAGTTCCCAGTCGGGGCGCTCCGCCCGGATCTCGGCGGTGCGGCGTCCCTCATATTCACCGTAGTTCCATTCGACTAAATCCGGATCGATTTCAGCGACAGCTCCAAAGCCAGCCAGTTCACAGGTGCGCCTGGCACGCTGCAATGGGCTGGTAAACACCCTGGCAAAATTCAATCCGCGCAATCGTTCCTCTAGCCGTCGCGCATTGCGCTCGCCACGTTCTGTCAGCGGCAGATCAGTAAGTCCTGTGTGTTGACCGGAGAGCGTCCACGCGGTTTCGCCGTGTCTTGCGAGGTAAACGATTGGAAGCGCTTGGCTCATCGGTTCACTCATTTTCATTCCGGCGCATGCTCATGAAGGAGCAGGTGGTAATCGCGGAAGCCCGGCTCTTTCATCTGTCGATGGAAATCTTCGTCGTCGAACGAAGACTCCTTGTATTCCCACCCACGCAAACTGGGCGAATATAAAAACAACAAACAGCTTCCAGTGGCGTTTGTCATGTGACAATTTCGTTAATTTTCAGGCGGCTTGCATGAGACCGCAGGGCGTCAGGCGAGGCCTTACTTTTCATTAGAGTCTCAGTTTCGCGCAACAGGGGCGACATCTCGTTCTTCTTTCGCTGATAGTCGGAATGCCTTCGAATAAAAACTGGACAACACATCGGCAGTCTCGATTCCCATCGGTACATTGCTTGGATTGAAGACGAGCGTTCTGTCCTCTTCGGCTGTGTTTGCTGTGAGCCTCTTAATTTCGAGCTTGCCAAGAAGAACTCGTTTCCGATTGTCCGGCCACGCGATTGAAGGATCATTGATCCTGTCACCGTGCTCAGCGAGTTGAGCGTATAGCGCGAAACCAATGGGAGCGGCTGCTACTCGAGCCTTAATCTCATCCATCAGGTAGTTTGCGCTTTGTTTCTCTCTTTCCTCACCCGTAAGTAACTGTTCGCCTGCCTCAGGTACGAGCTGATAACGCACATAATGACCTTCGCCTTTGGCATTGATGAACTTGAACGAACCAACACCGTAATAAGAGATGGTGGCAAAGCTGACCGGAGTCTTCTGCGCGGCAAGAAATGCTCTTGCTGTCGGGTGGGACTCCAAGAACCTGTCGAGAGCAGTCGGAGTGGCCGCACACGGTCCGCTGGCAGCAATCGCGAGCATTAACTCGCGTAGGTCATCCGTGTTGGAAACGGGAAAACCGTTGAAACTATGAGTTACCAGATCGGTGCTCGCGCCGCCGGGCAATTCGAATCTGATTGCCATACCTCGCGGATTGGCCATCGGGTCATTGTCTGGAATAGTTGGAACACCACTAAAATCGGAGAAACGCACGGTGACCTTGCTGCTCGCCCCTTGCAGATGAGGCGCCTTGGTAATTTCTCTGGCGTGGCTATCTGGGGTAAACTCGCCCTGGAAAATGATCCCCTTGGCATGCACAGCTCGACAATGATTGTACCCGAACGCAGTGTGCATCGATTCGACCAGTTCAGCCGGAGTGTGAATGGGATCGTCAACTGGCTGACTCCAGCTGAATGGTTCGGCCGCTGCCGCGACGCCTGCCAAGAGCAATAATCCGAATGATGTCGTGCTAACAATGAAAGAAGGTAACGCTCTCATATATATCGCCTAACGGGACTTCGGTGGTTGATTCATCCGTTACTTCTTTCTCAAGCTTTCGCAGGACGACATTTTAGAAAATTTGAACTTTCCTGCTTGCTTGGATTGGATCGACGAATTCATCTGATTTTGACGCCATAAAATCGAAAAGCTCCTCTCGCGCGATGGCTGGAAGATTGGTGAACTAGGCCCACTATTCTTTATTGTTTTTGCCCTAATGCATCGACTCGAATATAATCGACTCAGTTCTGGCTCGGTGGAACTCGCAAAATAAAGAGTCTATGCCATTCGATAAATTCGAGGACGTTGGCGATATCGATAAAGAGCGGCGGAATGCCATCTTGAAATCCATCCAAATCATCAGTATCGAAGAACTCAAGAAGCTGGGCGAAGAGATGTTTGATGATCCTGACCGACCGTGGCGCGAAACGTTCTTTCAGTTTATCGCGGAACATTCCGGCGCCACCTTTTACCACGCGTCTGCAGGTCAAGGCGTCATTTTCGTTTACTCTCGCGACGGAGACAAAGGCCTGTGGTATTTGCCCGGGAGCGGCTTAGGACCCTTATCCGAGGCAGGCCGCCGGCTGATGAAGGAAGCGATCGCGGCAGCGCGCTGAAATACTGCCCTGAGCAACGCCCCTAAGATTCCGATCTGTCCCCGGTTGGGCAGACATTTCATCATCGCCAGAGGTAATCGTGATCCAGATCTATTCTACGCTTTGGTCTCAGACCGATAAGCCTCGATACAGGCGTGGCGGGAATCGAATATCCGGTTCTCCCCGATCAATTGCACCAAGCCCATCCGCTCAAGATCTCCATGAGGCGTAACTTGGAGTCGAGACAGAGCGAGGACAATGCCTGCCTTCGCCAAATCCTGGTGCAAATCCATTACAGCTCGACCAGCACTAAAATCCACGTCGGTAATGGCGCTACAATCGATGACCAACCAGTGTACGGGCGTTGGCGAATCGTTCACAAGTTTGCGTACCTGTTTTGCGAAGAGTGCGACGTTGGCATAAAAGAGATCCGATCCGAACCAATACATAATCAAGCCCGGCACGATCATCTGGCCAGGCGCGGCCTCCTTTAGTTGCCAATGATCCACCTGATCCTGAACCACCACCGCAGTGTGAGGGCGGTAACTGCGGCGGACGTGTTGCAGCAGTGAGAGGATCACCGCGAGGATGATACCTTGTTCCACGCCGACAAACACCACGGTCGCCGCTGTGACCGAGGCGACTATGAATTCCTTGGGCGCTTTCCGGTAAATCTCGGTAAGGCCGCGATGGTCCACCAGCTTGACGCCGATCATGAAGACGATGGCTGCGAGGACGGCGTTCGGGAGAAAGCTCAAAGGTTTCGTTAGGAAAAGGAGCACCAGCAGAACGACCATGGCGGTGGTGAGTTGCGACCACTGGCTGCGTCCTCCCGCCGCGTCCACCATCGCGGTCTTGGTGGGACTTCCGTTGACAACGAAGGTTGCGCTGCAACCAGCGGCCGCATTCGCCATTGCTAACCCCACGAGGTCCACGTTCTGGTCGAAATCGTCCCTGTAGCGCAGTGCATAAGCGCGGCTCGTCGCGGCGCTTTGCGCCAAAATCACGATGAAACAGGAGAGGGCAATCGGCAACACCAGCGATATCTCGCTCCAGGTCAGCTCCGGCAATCCCAATCGCGGCAAGCCGCTGGGAACTTCTCCGACACTCCTGACACCATGATCGCCCCAATGAAAATACGCGCTGGCCGCGGTCATCGCGATCACCGCAAGCAACGCCCCCGGAAATCGTGGTGCCAAGACTTCGAAGCTGGCGATGATGCCCACCACGGCCAGCGCAATGAGCAAGGTCGCCATGTGAGTGTCCGGCACGTGCTGAAATGTGAACAGCATCTGTTGGACGAATCCATGCCCGCTCTTTTCGACGCCCAGCATCCCGGGCAGTTCGCCTAGGGCGACTTGAACGCCGACTCCGGACAGGAAGCCGACAAGGACGGTTCGTGACAGGAAATCTCCAAGAAACCCCAACTTGAAGATTCGCGCCAGCAGTAACATTCCACACGCCGCCAGTGCAACCAGACTCGTCAATCCGACATATTTCGGTGTGTAAGGGACAAACGACAAGGCGGTCAAGCCCGCAGCCACGATCGCGGCGGTTGCCGAGTCCGCGCTGACGACGAGATGCCGCGATGAGCCGAAGAGCGCGAACGCCAGCACGGGGAGCAGCAGCGTGTAGAGCCCAGTGATCACGGGCGTCCCGATGATCTTGGTGTAGCCCATTACCTCGGGGATGCCCAGCGCCGCCAGCGTGATTCCAGCCATGATGTCTGGGCCAAGGCGCGATTTGTCGAAAGGCAGCAGGCCCTGCAACACTGGGAGACGCCAGTGCGGATTGCTCGATTCGTGTTTGTCGGCGCTCACGGTTGTCCATCCATTTCCGCCATTACTCCGTTGGCAAGCGTTTACTTCACTCTCGCCTTGTCTGTCTCGTCGGTGAATTCAACCTATCGTTTGGATCGAAATCTTTGATACGAAAATCCTTCCCTTTGCTAATGCGGAATGACTTCGACAACGCCCCGCGTCATTTCGATGCTTTCTTTTTTTCCATAGGATTCGTTTCGCTCTTTTCGTTATCGTCTTCCGAAGTTGCGCTGGTATGCGTTGCACCTAACGACTGGCAAACAGCTAAGCCGCCAATAGTCGCCAACGCTGCACCCGGGCGCATATCTTAGCCTCCCAGCAGAATTGCTACACCCACGAGCATAAGGCCGACCGCTACCATCGCCAATCCGAAGGCCATGTGGTTCTTGCCCGCGTAATCGGCCCATTTTTGTCCCACATAGAAAAGGCCCGCGATCAGAAGAAAATTGGAGACCCGCAGCGCGATCTGCGGCTCGCTAAAGATCAGAAATGGAATTGCGGCGGGTAAACACGAGACAAAGACCAGCCAAAAGGATGCGAGCGCGCCATAGAAGTCCTCCTTCGTTAGAATTGTTTCCTGTAATTTGCGCTCCAATAATGTGCGGAAGAACAGACTTGCTGAAGGCCTCTGAATTTTGCGGACCAATAAGCTCTTGGAGTTCCGGTTCGACCCGAGCCTTAACCAGGAGCAGCGCCGCCTTCGTATCGGGAGCACGTTGGACGGCTTTGACTAATCGTATTTTGCCTCTACGCACGACCATGACGTTCATGATGTACATGCTCGCATCGATAATCCCCCACGCGATATTGGCACCAATCGCAGCCAGCAGAAGCTGATGAACACCCTTTTTGCCATCAGCGACGTTGAAGCTAGCGGTGAGTGTGACGGTGAGCACCATAATCAAGCCAAACAAGATCTCGCCCAATCTGCTGGCCGGATCCAAGTGGCGCTCGGTGAAACGGCTCATTCTCTTTATCGTTCGGCATGCGGTGCATTCATTCCCGGGATATCCCAAGACCGATCCTTCCAACCAGATGGGATATTCGGAATCATCATGCCTCACTCTCTGTCCTTGTTTTTCTCCGACGCGGCTCAATCATTTTTGATGGCAAGTGCTTATGCTAGTCAACAATCGCCCAACTCATTTTTTCTCTCGATTCGCTCCAGCTAGTATTTTCCATGCCAATGTCATGAATTTGTAACACGCTATGGTTGTCAAAGTCTGTTAGAAAAATGTCTATGCACGCGACCACGCAACGCGGTGAAGAAGTTTCTTCGCTCCCGATTGATCTTACTCCGCCGGTGCGAGCCGAAGCGATCGATCTGCGCGTTCTGATCGGCCATCGCAGCGCGACGCAGGCTAGCGCGTCCGTCGAAAGCGTCGCGGACATTTTCAAAACGGGAAGCATAAACTTTGTGGCAGTGCTAGAAGGACAACGCCTCCTTGGAATGTGCTCGCGACAGGAAATCGCCGCATTACTTGGCGGACGCTATGGTTTTTCGCTGTGGGCGCGCAAGCCGATCCGCGACCACCTTTGCAAAGAAGAAAAGCGCATTAAGGTCGCAACGCCGATCGGCGATGTCTTGGGTACCGTGTTCGCGCGTCCCGACGAGAATTTTTACGACGACGTTTTGTTGGTGGACGAAAACGGCGGATTTCTTGGATTCATCGGCACCGAAACGCTGTTCAAAGTACAAAATGCGCTATTGCTGACGAACATTCGCGAACTGGAAGAGCGCGACCGGGAGATTCGCCAGAAAAACGAGCAGATGGAGACAGACCTGCGAATGGCAACGGAATTGCAGCAGGCGCTAATGCCGAACACTTATCCGGCTTTTCCGGCAGACGCGGCCGCCGGCGCGACGAGGCTCCGCTTTTGTCATCGTTATCTGCCGGCTACTCTGATGGGTGGCGATTTCTTTCATATTGCACGGCTTAACGACGACACCGCTGCTGTTTGTATCTGCGACGTGATGGGCCACGGCGTCCGCGCGGCGCTGATTACGGCGATGATGCGCGCAATGATTGAAAGTCACTCGGCGGACGCACCGGATCCCGGGCGATTGCTTACGCAATTAAACAGCGAATTCACTGCAATTCTGAAGCAAACCGGCACGCTCGTTTTCGTGACGGTGCTCTACTGTGTCATCAATGTGAGAGAGAGCATTGCTCGCTTCGCGCGCGCGGGTCACCCACCGCCATTACAAGTGCGCCGAAG
>DATFXZ010000254.1:0-4708 GCA_035315305.1 Terriglobia bacterium
GACACCATCATGATCCTCTTTCCGGAAGGCAAACCGACCGACCACGAAACGTTCCATGAATACTGCGCGGCAGGAGGATACCAGCCAGTAACGAAAAACATCCTGGACGAAGTCACCGCTGCCGGTCTTCGCGGCCGTGGCGGCGCAGGATTTCCCGTAGCAAGCAAGTGGACTATTGCTGCTCAGACCGAGGCCGACACTCGATACGTCGTTTGCAATGCCGGCGAAGATGAGCCAGGGAGTTTCAAAGATCGTGTACTTCTCGAATACCGCCCGCATCTGGTCCTCGAAGGTACGCTGCTTGCGGCGCGCGCGATTTCAGCGGAGCGCGTTTATTTCTACGTCAATGAAACTTACGACGATTGCTTCGCGCGATTAACAACTGCAATCGAAGAAGCCACTGACGCTGGATTTTTGCATGGCATTACAGTCACTGTGCATCGCGCTCCGACGGTCTACGTCGCCGGCGAAGATTCCGCTGCGCTCGAAGTGCTCGAGGGAAAAAAGCCGAAACCGCGGCAGAAGCCGCCCTATCCCGCAGTAGCCGGTCTGTACGGTAAACCGACGGTCGTGAACAATGTCGAGACGCTTGCAAACATTCCGCCGATCGTGCGAAAGGGCGCGTCGTGGTTTCGCAGTTATGGAACACCTGAAAATCCGGGCACGATGATCTTCTGCCTCGACGATGACCTGAATTGTCCGGGGGCGTACGAGTTGCCGTTCGGCACACCACTGCCGCAGTTATACGAGAACCTCGGCAACGGTCTCAAAGGCGGTAAGAAGCTGAAGGCCATTCTCCCAGGCGGCCCATCCTCTGCCTTTTTGCCTGCGGATCAAGTGGATATCGCATTAGATCCCGAATCCTTGAAGCGAGCCGGCTCGTCCCTCGGCTGTGGCGTCATGCGCTTCTATGCAGAGGAAATGTGCATGGTCGAAGAAACGCTTCGTCTTGCGCAATTCTTCTCCCGCGAATCATGCGGCCAGTGTCCCGCCTGCCGGATGGAGACCACAATGCTGGCGACGATGCTCGAGCGCATCCAGCAAGGTAAAGGTGACGCGGCGCTGTTCGATCAATTCCAGAAGATCATCGATTTCAACCGCGGCAAAGGATACTGCGCGCTCATCAACATGCCCGGCCCTCCGATTATGAGCGCACTGCGACTGTTCCGGAGCGAATTTGATAATCACCTGCGCTACGGCCGGTGCCGCGAAGCGCAAGCGCGTTAGCTTGATCCGTGGGTTGGTGTTTTCAATCAACCCGTGATAGCTTACCGCGCCATGCGCAAACAAGTTTTTCTCACAGCCTCGTTAGTTTTTCTATTCACACAATTCATAGCCTTTGCTCAACTGACGGCACCCAACGACAGCGGGATTTCCATGGGACACATTCACCTGTTCTCGAAAGATCCCGAGGCGCAAAAGAAAATTTGGGTCGAAGCGCTGGGCGCTCAGGTGACGAAGACAGGCACGCTTGAATTGCTGCGGCTTCCTGGCGTCTACATCATCATCAACAAGGCAGAGCCCACGGGCGGCTCGGTTGGATCAACGGCCGATCATTTTGGCTTGTCGGTGAAGGACCTTAACGATATTAAAGCGAAGCTCGCTGCAGTAAACGTTCAGGTGCAGGGCCCATTCGTAGGAATGCCGGACGGGCTCCGGCTTGAACTCCTCGAAGACAAGGCTCAGACGCTGCCGGTAGTGATGCATCACATTCACCTCACGACACAGAACGGTGAGATGCTCCGGCAATGGTACGTGAAGACGTTTGGCGCGGGTGTTGGCTCGCGACGAAATCTTCCTTCAGCGATGTTCAACGGCAATGAAGTTGATTTTCTTCCGGCAAACGGAGCGACGGCGCCGGTTCCCACGAAAGGCCGTGCGATCGATCACATCGGATTTGAGGTCAAAAATCTCGACGCGTTCGTCAAGCAGCTCCAGGCGGATGGCGTGACGATCGAGGTTCCTTATCGAGACATGCCCAATCTTGGTTTGAAGCTTGCGTTCATCGTAGATCCTGTTGGGACGCGCATTGAGCTGACGGAGGGACTGGCAGGGAAGTAGGTTTTCAAAGGGTCAGACCCCTCTGACCCTAAGGGTTACTGCTGGGGATTCGGCGGAGGACCGCCAGGAGCGCCGTCACCGCCGCGACCACCACCACCGCCCGGGCCGCCACGGCCGCCGCCTCGCGGAGGCGGACTGCTCAGCGCGCCTGGAGGTGCGGCACCCCCGGGAGTACCTTCTTTCGCAAAGCCACCCGCGCTTTCTGGATATTTCGCCAGATCTTGTTCACCCTCGATGCAGGCTGTCTCGGTTTGTTCGTATCCGGTCGGCCGACCGCGGAATCCCAAAGGCACATTCAGATTGCGCCTGAACGTGTCTGTGACGGTCATCGGTCGCGTCAATGCTACGGGATCCTCAACGAGAGCTTCATAAACGATGTTGTTCGCATCCTTGAACGTGAACTTTTCGACGACATGCGTCGCGTCGCTATGGACCGCACCTGAAGCATCCCACCAACCGGACGCCTGATTAGTCGTATCGACGACTAAAGTATCGCCCTCCCAGTGACCAATGGAATCGCCCTGATACAGCTTGATGCTTGCCGGTACATGCTTGCGATCATCTAGATAAATAACGCGGGTCGCGCCTGCGGTGTCCCATGCGAAGACAATGGCACTCTTGTCTTGAACGGCTTGAAATCCCATCTGGATTCCAAAATTCGTGGGCACGCCTGCTAGAAGGCAATGCGTGTACGGCTCATCGTACATACGATTCTTCGCCGTATCGGCAGCCTTCGCTTCCCATTCTGCGTTGTAGGGAATCTTGCCATCAGTAGCGAACGTCCCATCTTCATTCTTCTTGTCGGGGTTGACGATTCGACCTTGTGTCTGGAGATTCGTTTTTGTGGTGGCCATCCAGTATCCCGTGAAGTCCGGTTTGCCATCGGGAGTCCGGACGACTGGTCCTGCCGGAGCCGCGGGAGCGCCGCCACCTCGACCACCGCGCCCACCGCCGCCGGGCCCTTGACCCGGTGCTGCGCCTCCGCCCTGAGCCGGCGCCTGGCCCAACAGTACTTGGCCGAGAATTACAACTACCGCCAACCCGAGAACGATTGTTAAACCACGGTATGTGTCTTTCATTTAACTCTCCTTCACTTGATGGCTGCGCCCTATCGGGCTTGCATTCGCAGCCGCTCATGTCGGCTCAATTGTTCTCCACGACTCTCAGGTTGTTGCCTTTGCCTTCGCGGACGAGTTTCTCTTTGAACATCTGGCACTCGTATTCCATGATGCGGAAATTCTTTTCCAGATGCCGATACAGCAATACTTCGATTGTCCAGGGTCGTGAGAAAACCTTGCGATCTTCCATGGTGGCCCGGTAAACCATCGTATCCGGACCAGTGCGTGTCCAGCGCTCGACGACGTGAAGTGCATCACTGTGGTAATTACCGC
The DNA here is from genome assembly GCA_035315305.1 of Terriglobia bacterium. Lineage (GTDB taxonomy): Bacteria > Acidobacteriota > Terriglobia > 20CM-2-55-15 > 20CM-2-55-15 > 20CM-2-55-15. Next base: position 3,453 of record DATFXZ010000254.1, read on the forward strand.
TCGCGTCGAACCATGTCGGATGCGCGGGGTCATCATTGAGATTGGTAACATCGACGACTAATGTGTCGCCGTCCCATTTCGCCCTCGAATCACCATTGAAGAAATCTATCCCAGGTAGGTGTTCGCTACCGTTTAGGTAGATGCTGCGGTAATTGTGAACGAACTCGTATGTGATCTGGATCATCTTCGGAGTTTGCGAGATCTGGAATGGGAACGGGATGTACGTGATCCGCGGTACGCCGGGCTTGAAGCAGTAGGCGACGGGGTCTTTGGCCCGATTCTTGTAATTCTCCTGGCGCTTTGCCAAAGCCGCGGGCAGATAAGGAATCTTGCCATCAGGCGGGTCCACGATTGCGCCTTGTCCAGCACGAACTCCGTACGAAGCTGCGTGCGGTTCGATATTTCCGTCGAGCGAATTATCGAGGACCTGCCAGACTCCGCTGAGGTCCGGTTTGCCATCCGCTGCGCGGGGAATTGCAGGACCAGCCTGGGCCTGGCCTCGAGCGCCCGCCTGGCCGCCGGCAGTCAAAATTGCGACTGAACAAAACGCCGCGGCGATTAACCCTATCGAGAGGGCGGTTGCCGAAACTTTCATCTAAATCAAAACTCCTATGGCTGTTGAATGCTTCCGTAATTGTGAGGTTCTAGAACCGATCTTACTTCTGCTCAGCTTCCGGAGGCGCGCCACTCAGTCCGAGAACGGTCTTTCCATCGGCTCGCGTTACGCCCTGTGCGAAAACATGGTTTGAGCCGTCCTTCGCGGCTACTCCGCGAAGAGTTACTACTTCGCCCTTGGTTACCATTTCTTCGACCATCGGTTTGGTCCAGCCGTTGCGATAAAGCACATTGACGGGGGGAGTCTCACCTTTCCAGATCACTTTCGAGCCGTCGGGGTTTGTAACTTCGATGTGAATCCAGGAATGCGGATTGACCCATTCGAAATTCACCATTTTCCCGCTCAACGTGACCACCTTCGATGAGTCATATTCTGATGAGAATGAATGATGCGCAATTAAGGGCACCGTCGCGAACAGACTGACCGCTGCGACCACAGCGAATAGCTTTGTTCTCATTGTGTTTGGCCTCCGATTTATTTCAATGACTGCATGCGGGACAAAGGTACTTTCACCCTTGTGATATGTCAAGGTCGTGCGCACCGCGGAGCGGTGCCAGGAACTTAGCCAGGGGTAGGCGTTTTTTGCGTACCCCTGGAAGAAAAAGGCTAATATCCCTGCACGCCTCCGGCGTGCGCGACA
>DATFXZ010000255.1:0-9987 GCA_035315305.1 Terriglobia bacterium
AACGAGGTAGCGGATCCGCCGCAGTAGTCTGATCAATACCACTCTGAAGATCCTCCCATCGACAGACGATGGGGAAAGGATGCATAACAGACGCGCGTGTTGTCAACTATTGGCTGGGATTATTTCTGAGGGGTGTTCTGCGAAGTCGCAGCGGCCTTCGGCATGTAATAACCGGAACGCGCTCTAGTCTTATAACGCTTGTCGGCAAGGTCGACTCGGATCCTGCGGAAGGTCCCATCCTGCTTTGCGTTGGTCGGTCTATAGCCGATTTGATATTGGGATCGAAGTTCGTCGTGAATATCCAGGAAGCTGCTGGCCAGGTCCTGAATCTTCAGTGGAAAAAATGCTTTGCCGCCTGTTTCTTCTGCGAGCTTCTTGAGCGTCTTGTCACCGCGTTCCTGCTCTTTCGAGCCAAAGAAAGCCGTTGAATTGGTGCTGATCCCGTACACGGTGACTTCGTTTCTTTGTGCCGCTTCCAGCGTTTCCGTCATCGAAACACGGCTGGAATTGTCGTCACCGTCGGTGATGAGAATGACAACGCGCCGCCCGTCCTGACCGGCGAGCTTTTGATTTACGGCGAGATAGATTGCGTCATAGAGGGAGGTGCCGCCGCCTGCCCGGATCTTACGAATCTTATCGGCCAGCTTTTCCGGATCATCGGTAAAATCCTGAAGAAGGTCGACGCCCGAATCAAAGCTGATGACGAGTGCTTTGTCTTTGCCGCGCTGCAGAGTCGAATAAAAGAACTCGATTGCCGCTTCTTCCTCAAATCGCAATTTATCCCGTATGCTGCCGCTTGTGTCCACCAGAAGTGCAATCGTCAGAGGTAGATTACTCTCACTGCTGAAGTTCGTGATCGTTTGAATCTTGTCGTCCTCGAAAACCTTAAAATCTTCTTTCTTGAGGTTGGTAACAAATTTACCCTTTTTGTCCGCGACGCTGACGGTGATTGGAACAAGATTGACTTCGATCGAGATCGTTTGCTGGTCTTGCGACTTGGCCGCCGGCGTGGGCGTCGGCGTCTGCTGTGGCGCACGCTGGGCACCGACTAACATACACACCGTGAGGAACAGCAGAAGGCAAGTAACCAACTTCTTCATAAGCCCATGATTATAGCATCGCGGAGAATTCACGTTCGTCCAAGATATGCACGCCCAAATCCTTCGCTTTTTGAAGTTTCGAGCCGGCGTCGCGCCCGGCAAGGACGAAATCGGTTTTTTTGCTGACGGACGAAGTCACGCGGCCGCCGCGCTCCGCGATCAGCGCCGTGGCCTCTTCGCGAGTCATCGTATCCAGAGTTCCTGTCAACACGAACGTCTTCCCGGCAAACACCTGGCCGCGCTGCGGTTCTTCGACGGCGTCCGACTTCATTGGTAAGCCCGCGTTGCGCAATCTTTCGATGAGTGCCCGGTTCTCCGGCTGCCGCAGAAATTGATAAATGCTCTCCGCAAGTTTCGGCCCAATCTCATGCACCTGTTCTAATTCTTCGGGCGAAGCATGTTCTAAACGTTCAATCGATCCAAAATGGCGGGCAAGGATCTGGGCAGTGCGTTCGCCCACGTGGCGGATTCCGATCCCAAAAAGAAGCCGCCAGAACTCGAGGGACCGGCTGGCATCAATCTCCTGCACAAGGTTCTCTGCAGATTTGGGTCCCATCCGCTCCAGGTCCTGCAACGACTGTTTATCAAGCCGATAGAGGTCGGCAACGTCACGAACAAGACCCTTTTCCACCAACTGATCCACAAGACGGTCTCCGAGACCATCAATCTTCATGGCTTTGCGGCTTGCCCAATGCAGCAGTGATTCTTTTAATTTAGCGGGGCACGTTTGAGAAAGGCATCGCCGGACGGCTTCCCCTTCCTCGCGAAAAACCTCTCCCCCGCACACCGGGCAGCGGGACGGCATCCTGAAAGGATGCCGGTCGGGCGCTTGCTCCACGACGCTCACAATCTTAGGGATCACATCGCCGCCGCGTTCAAGCAGAACGCGGTCGTTGATCTGCACGCCTAACCGTTCGATCTCGTCTTCGTTGTGAAGAGTCGCGTGACGAATAGTTGTGCCCCCAAGTTGAACCGGTTCCAAAACCGCGACAGGCGTAAGGGCGCCGGTGCGTCCAACTTGGACACGAATATCTATCAGCTTCGTCGTGGCCTGTCGCGCGCGGAATTTGACGGCGAGTGCCCATCGTGGCGATTTCGACGTACTCCCAAGCCGGCCCTGAAGGTCGGTGGAGTTGACCTTAACGACAACGCCGTCGATTTCGTAATCCAAATCATCGCGGCGTTCTTCCCAATAACGACAGAAGTCAATCACTTCATTCAGCGAATGGCACAACTTCCGATGCGGATTCACTTTTAGACCCACCTGCATGATGCGCTTCAGATTCTCCGATTGAAGCGGCAAGCCGGGATAGACCCAGTAGCCATAAAAATCGAGCGGCCGCTTTGCCGCAATTGATGGATCCAGTTGCCGCAGTGACCCAGCAGCCGCATTCCGAGGATTCGCGAATCGCGGTTCGCCGGCCTGTTCTCGTTCTTCATTGAGTTGTCGAAATGCTTTCAGGCTCAGGAACACCTCGCCGCGGACTTCAACCGAGACGTTTTCGTGTAATCGAAGCGGAACGGAATGGATTGTCCGCACGTTTCCAGTCACAACCTCACCGGTTCGTCCGTCTCCTCGAGTGACTGCTTTGTCAAGAAGACCGTTTTCATAAATCAGAGCGACACTCAGACCGTCAATTTTGAGTTCCGTGACATAGTCCACCGATTCCGTCCCGGTACGTTCGAGAACACGCCGTCCCCAATCCTGGAGTTCCTCCTCGGAGTATGCGTTCTCCAGACTGAGCATCGGTCTCGAGAACGTGTACGTCGGAAATTCTTTCGCGGGCTCGCCGCCAACCCGTTGAGTCGGCGAATCGGGTGTGATCAGTTCCGGATGCTGTACTTCGAGCGTCTTCAGCTCACGCATCAACTGATCGAATTCGTAATCGGAAATGATCGGCTGATCTAAAACGTAGTAATGGTGCTCATGTTCGCGGATTTGCTTTCGCAGTTCTTCGATATGTTCCTTCAGCGAGCTCAGGTCTTTTTTCACGAAACTATTTTTTCAGAGACTTTTCTCGAATCGCGCGGAATTCCGTACCGGGTTTCCATTCTGGCCACTCACCGCCATTGGCCACGCGTAGTGCCACTTCGAGCAAAGCATCGCCGTCGGCGACTGCAGCTTTCATATCCCAAGCGGGGTCGAACTCGTCAGAAGGCTTGTGGTACCGCTTCTCGGTGAACTCGTGCTCATCCTCGACGATAACACTCTTGGTATAAAGCGCCGGCACGCCTCTCTTCGCAAAACTGAACTGATCGGACCGAAAATAAAACCCCTTCTCCGGCTCCGCATCGGCGGTCATCATCCGGCCTTGCTTGGCGACCACCTCTTTCAAAATGTCCTCGAGTTGCGTATATCCGAAGCCAATGACCTGGATGCGATCATTATTGCGCCCAAAGACATTCGCCTCGTCGATATTGATGTTCGCAACGGTCTTGTTCAGCGGAAAGACGGGATTCTCCGCGTAGTAATCAGATCCCAGTAGTCCCTGTTCCTCACCGGTGACAGCCATAAAGACCATGGACCGTTTCGGTTTCATCGGGTCCTTCGTACCCGCCCGCGCAATTTCCATCATCAGCGCAACGCCCGACGCGTTATCCACTGCTCCGTTATAGATTTTGTCGCCGTTCTGTGGCTCACCGATTCCGAGATGATCCCAATGCGCAGTGAATATGACGTACTCGTCGGACTTTTCAGATCCTTCAAGGACGCCGATGACGTTCTTCGAATCGACACGGTGCATCACGTTCTTGAGGCTGACAGATGCCTTAATACCTAACGGAATGGGCTTGAACTCTACGTCTAGCGCTTTCTTCTTGAGGTCATCAAAATCCATGCCGGCAGACTTGAAAAGGGCGGCCGCAACATCGCGAGTAATCCAGCCTTGGAGAGGGACTGTCGACGCGCCTTTGTCCGCCCGCACAATATCGAATTGCTCGCCGGACCACGAACCGCGTACCACTTCCCAAGGGTACCCTGCGTACTGTGTCTCATGTACGATGAGCACGCCTGCCGCGCCTTGCCTCGCGGCCTCTTCGAACTTGTACGTCCAGCGGCCGTAGTAAGTCATCGCTCTTCCGCCAAATTTCGACTGATCTTCCAGTTGCGGATCGTTGATCAGCACAACGATGATCTTCCCCTTCACATCCGTCTTGAAATCGTTCCACTGATACTCGGGCGCAACCACGCCATAACCACAGAAGACCAGATCCGCATCGATTGGAATGTTGTCCTGTTCGAGTCTTGACCATCCCATGAACTGATCACCAAATTTCAATGTCTGGGATCCGGCCTTACCTGTTAGCTTCATGGGTGACACTGTCGACGTAATGCCGATCATGGGCACAGCCTGGAATTGAGTCCGCAAACCAATCGATCTATAAAAATCTGCAATGTATGAGGTCGCTAACTCTTCGCCCTTCCCGCCGGGCCCGCGTCCTTCCATATCATCCGATGCCAGTTTCTGTATATGCCCTCGGATGGCATTGCCGTCCACGGACGGCGCGGTTGATTTTTCGTTAATTGGAGGCTGAGTGCAGGACGCGTTCAGGCACAACAAAAAGAACAGAGTTATCAGGCGCATCCGCGGAGATTATCTTGCGGCAAAAGAAGAAGTCAATTTAGGGCTTCGGTTTTTCCTGGCCGCGCCGCCTTTCTAAGCGCTTGCTCGATGCGCTTCAAGAAGAGCGGGCGTGCGGTCTCTAAAACTTCGGCAACCTCACGCTCCTCGATATGGACTTTGCTTTTCTGGGCCCAATACCGGAGGTTCGTCACGTCCGGACTGTTGCGAAAATCAGGCCCAAAGCTGCAACACCAGCGAACAAAATCTTTCGCATACAAATAAGACGGCGATGGAGGTGCATCGAATAGCGACGGAGACGCATCTTGAGACAGGTCACGCATACTTACGTAGTCTGACCAATGGAAGGACAAGGCAGGTCCAGTTACGAACGGCGGACGAGCTCCCGAATGTCGGTGAACGGCGATGGATTGACCTGGACTATGGTCGCTCCACATCAGTATCGTAGTCCGCGGTTAGCGACAGTTGGCCGCATTGAACACAGGCCATCACTCTGACAAAGCGTTCCTCACGGTTGTCGCTGAAAATAATAGTCAGCTCTTTTTCGGTAACAAGCGTTGCCTGCCGCAATCGACCGCCACAAACGAAACAGTTCACACCAGGTGGAGCAACAACGGTTTCGGCGGAGTTGGCTTCGGGATCTGCCTCAACTTCCACTTCTTCGGGTTTCGGCTGGGACCAGTCTACACGCCGGTACTTGAGTTCGGCCTTCGCATAGTCCAGGGCTTCCTGCCGGTAATCACCGGCCGAAACGGTGACCATGTCGATAAGTTGATTATCAGAAAGTTTAGAGATTCTTTCTTTAAGTTCCAGTACGTCGTCACTCATGGTCGGGGCAGTCTTACAGCCTTGTTACAACGGCAGGTGCCGATTTGGTGAAGCTCGATTAGATTTCCGAAAGGATCTTCCACAAATACCTGATCGGAGTTCTCACCCACCAATCCCTGGATCTGCCAAAACCAGATTCCCCGGCGTTCCAACTCGCGCTTGGCCTCGTGAATGTCCTCGACCGCCAGCGCCACATGAGGAAGCGTCGGATCCTCCTTCTGGCTGCGAGCAAGCGGCGATACTCCCTCCGCGCCCATCAAGTGTATCGACGCCGTGTTTTCGTCGTTGCCTACAAACATCCAATATCCCGGCACACCAGGAAGATCCGGCCGTTCAGGATCCGCGTGAAGACCGAGGACCTCCGTATAGAAACGGCGGCCGCTTTCCACTTCCTCCTTGGTGGTTCCAATTCGAATGCCGTGGTGGTGCAGTTCAAGTACTCTGATGGACATGTCCGTTGAAGCTAAACATCATGACAGGTTATTCCCTGAACGGTCGAAGAAAAATTGCCAGTATGGAATACTGCTGATTAGACTTGAACCACTTTCATGACGCTAGAGGATCTCGAACAACAATCCATTCTCATTCTCGGATTCGGTACGGAAGGACAGGCGACCTATAACTTTCTTCGCAAGAGGTGGCCTACGAAGCCGCTTTCCGTAGCGGACCAGCGAAAGATTGATGAATTCCCGGATGAAGTCGCACGCAGAGTTCAAGACGATCCAGCGCTGATGTTGAACCTTGGACCGAGGTATCTCGATTCAGCGGACGGCTACAATTGCACCGTCATCATTAAAACACCCGGAATACCTGCATCCACCGAGGCGATCCTGCGCGCATGCAAAACCGGTTGCAAGTTGACATCTCATTCGCAGATTTTCCTAAGTAACTATCCTCGCGAGAAAGTCATCGGCGTCACCGGTACAAAGGGCAAAAGCACAACGACAGCGCTCATTCACCACATTCTCCACTGCGGTGGCATCCCAGCGGAACTGGTCGGCAACATCGGACACCCGCCGCTGGCGCGCATCGACGACGTCTCGAAGGACACGTACTTTGTTCATGAGTTCTCCAGTCACCAACTGGCCGAGATCGAAACGAGCCCCCACATTGCGGTCCTGCTGAACATCGTTCCAGAACACTTGGACTACTACGCGAGTTTCGAGGAGTACGTTGCGGCCAAAGAAAACATTACAAAGTTTCAGACTCCTGACGATTTTCTAATTTACGCGGCGGATTATCCAATTCCGACAGCCATCGCGAACAAGAGCAACGCAGCACTAAAACCATTTAGCGCAAACGACCGAATCGATGACGTCGTTCCGCTATCTGAGATACCGCTTCCGGGTCGATTCAATATCCAAAATGTGATGGCAGCAATCGCTGCAGCGCAATTATGTGGGGTACAACCGGCGGCCATCCGGGAAGCTGTTCGAACATTCGAAGCCCTTCCCCATCGACTCGAGCCTGTAGGAACCTACAAAGGAATTACCTTCTACGACGATTCGATCGCGACCGTTCCCGATGCAACGTTGGCTGCACTTGAAGCCCTGGGTCCGCACGTTCAAACGCTGCTTCTAGGTGGCCACGAGCGCAATCTCGATTTCACAAAGCTCGGTGAACAGCTGCCGCCTAACGTGAAAACCCTCATCCTATTTCCACCCACCGGCGTTCGTATCTGGAAAGCAATCGAAATGCATTCGAAAAACTCTATCCTTCCTGAAACGTTCTTCGTAGCGGACATGGAGCAGGCTGTGAAAATAGCATATCAACACACTGACCAGGGCAGGATCTGTCTGCTTTCGCCGGCATCCCCGAGCTTCGGAATATTCAGGGACTACCGGGAACGGGGAGATTTGTTCAAAGCCTTCGTCAGGAAATTCTCCAGCTCTTGAGGTATCCGGTGAGGACCGTACGAGTCCAGCATCGCCGGCGCGCTGCTGGTATCGGTGATACCAGACACATTTTGAGAGGCCCATTCAAGTACCGACGGAAGCGGCTGTCCGGAACCTCTCGCCTTCGAAATCGACAGCGCCAACGCTCCGACAATTTCGGCAGTTGTCGCGACACACTCAAATGGCTTCGCTTCGATACCGGCAAGCTCACGGAGGACCGCAATGTTTTCTTCGCGCTCGAACAGGTCGGTTCCGAATATCTTCACCAGGGCCGAACGCGGCACAAACGGGTATGTTGTGAGAAAGACTGAGAGGCACTTCGGGCAGCGCCCGCACCATGAATCCGATCGGTTGCGGTTGCAGCTTTTGAACAGCTCAAAGAACGCCGGATAGTTCGAAAATACTTTACCGATCTGAAGTTCATAAAGCGGACGCACATAGCTGAAATATCGTCCACGGGTTACAAGATGCTTCTGTAGATACTCATCGAACAACCGCTCGAATCGAAAAGTCTTCGAGTATTGATGGTTAATATCCTTTCCCCGGTACCGGACATTGCCCTCATCCGAACTGCGCTCGTTCGCAACGATTACGCTCGAATAGCCATAAAGGAGAAGGCAGACCGTTCCGAGGAAAGCCAGATACGCCGAAAACGGAGTATGACCATTGAGAAAGCCGCGGGCGTTCAGCTCGAGCAGCTCAGGGCAAATCGTTCGTCGGATCACTATGGGATCAGATGTCGTGACGCGCGACGCAATGTCCCGCGCCGCTGAGGAGGGGTTCAGCATCATGCATGCAAATGCGTGGTCGGAATCGCGAAGCAAACCTGCAGCGAGCGCCGAGTCCCGACCGCCACCGATCGTGAGTAAGCTGCGCTGAGCCAACGTACCGTTATAAGCGGCCGGTGCGGCTGCGCCTCCAGCCGGAACGATCTTTACGAAGTTTTCAGGAGTGAAATCGATATCGTTGCGGTAGAAGTACTCGCCCATTCCGTGAATCAACAGATCTTCCCACCAAAGGATCTGATCACCGCTCATCGGCCCCGCAGCCACTTCGATGGTCGGCGACGCCGTCGCCTTCCAGTAGCTGAATGCTTCGATCAGACCAAGATGAAACGCAGCGTTGTTGAGGAATTCTTCGGGGACAGAGCTCCAACCGTCGCTGACCGTTTCAAAGTGAACTTCGGGACTAAAAGCAATGTCTGGGGGAATTGAGAAATGGAATCGAGCCGTAAAGCGCGAGGAAGTCTTCTCGATCTGAAATCGCTCGTACCGGAAAATGGGATACTTCTCGCGTAGCTCTTCGAGACGTGTCATGTCGTCTGATTATATGGACACGAAGACGGAAAATGACAAAGGGAGACGATCTGACTAATGTTCAATTCTCAATGCTCAATTCCTATCCGATGAGAAATTGGAAATTCGGAATTGAGCATTGGTCCGATCTAACGGAACCGAAAGAAAAGGCCGCATACCTTTAATGCGGCCTTTCTTTGTGCCATTGTAGCTGCGCTCTGTGAGCGCCCAGGGCGGTTACAGACCGCCCCTACAGGTTCGTTAGTACATGCCCGGTCCACCCGGCGGCGGGCCGGCCGGAGCCTTCTCTTCTTCCGGAATTTCGGAAACGAGAGCTTCAGTGGTGAGCATCAGAGCGGAGATGGAGGCCGCATTCTGAAGCGCTGTACGGGTAACCTTCGCAGGATCGAGAATACCGGCCGAAATCATGTCGGAGTAGTCATCGGTTGCGGCATTGAAACCGAAGTTTGTGTCCTTCGACTCCTTTACCTTTCCGAGAACCACGGCGCCCTCATGACCGGCATTCGATGCGATCATACGCAACGGCTCTTCAAGTGACCGCTTGACGATGTTGACTCCAATCTGTTCGTCGCCTTCCAGCTTCAGTTTTTCCAGAGCCGGAAGTGCGCGAATGAAGGCCACGCCACCACCAGGAACGATACCCTCCTCGACGGCTGCGCGGGTTGCATGCATCGCGTCTTCGACGCGCGCCTTTTTTTCCTTCATCTCGGTTTCGGTCGCTGCGCCAACCTTAATCACAGCAACGCCACCGACCAGTTTCGCCAGACGTTCCTGGAGTTTCTCCCGATCGTAGTCCGACGTTGTGTCGTCGATCTGGGTGCGAATCTGCTTCACACGACCTTCGATGGCCTGTGCCTTTCCGGCGCCTTCAACGATCGTCGTGTTGTCTTTGTCGACGACAATCTTCTTCGCCCTGCCGAGATCTTCGAGCTGAACATTCTCCAGCTTGATACCGAGATCTTCTGTCAAAGATTTTCCACCGGCCAGGATTGCGATATCTTCGAGCATCGCTTTCCGGCGATCGCCAAAACCGGGGGCCTTGACTGCGCAGGCTTGCAGGGTTCCACGGAGCTTGTTCACGACGAGCGTTGCCAGAGCCTCGCCTTCCACGTCTTCTGCAATGATTAACAACGGCCTGCCCATCTTAGCGACCTGCTCGAGCAAGGGAAGCAGATCTTTCATCGTGCTGATCTTCTTTTCGTGGATCAGGATCAGGGCGTTTTCAAGTACGCATTCCATCCGATCGGGATCCGTCACGAAGTACGGA
>DATFXZ010000256.1:0-2984 GCA_035315305.1 Terriglobia bacterium
AAGTCGGAAAGCATAATCAAAATTCCGCCCAAGCCAAAAACTTTATTTCGTAGTTATCGTCTAAGTTTGCCTGTCTTGGCAGTCGAAGTGCTCTTCAATCGAAGGAGGTAGAAACATCATGACTTGTCCAGTATGTCGTAGTGGGAACGAAATGGCATATTCCACTCTCTGCCACAGCTTTGTTTGTCTCGAGCCTGTTTGCGGCTTCGAGTTGGAGATGGAACCCCGCGAGGCACAACAGGTGCTTGAACCCGAGGAAGAATTGGTGTGTTGTTAAGGAGTGAAAGTACTCTTATTCGATATCGACCAGACCCTCATCAACACTGGTGGAGCAGGTTTACGCGGCCTCGACCGAGCATGTCTGAAGCTGTTCGGGCTGCAAAATGCCATGGAAGGGATCAGTCCGCATGGCAAAACCGACCCTGCCATCGTCCGTGAAATTCTTCGCCGAAAATTAGGTTCCGAAACCCCAACTAACACCGACATCGCCACGATTCTCGATTCCTACATTTCCTTTCTTAAAGAGGAAGTCCACACGTCAGCAACCTATCGAGTTTTGCCGGGAGTCCAAACGTTTTTGGATCAACTCGCCGCGCGGGGAGACGTGTTGGTCGGCCTCGCGACTGGGAATATCGAGTTGGGCGCCAGGATCAAACTGGAGCGAGGCGGACTCAACCCGTACTTTTCTTTCGGCGGCTTCGGGTCCGATGCTGAAGATCGGACAGAGTTGGTTCGGAAAGCGGCAGAAAAGGCGGCCCACAAGAATGGCGGTTTCATCGCGCCATCTAACATTTTTGTTATTGGGGATACACCTTTGGATATAGATGCCGGCAATCGCGCCGGTTTCAAGACAGTGGGTGTCGCAACCGGCAGCTATTCCGTCGAGCAATTACTCACTTCCGGGGCCAGGATAGCCGTTCCTGACCTCGCGCAGGGATCCGACTACTTCTTTCGTTCGACCTTCATGGAATAAATATCGACGCGTTCCTTTGGGCGTTCATTCTCGGTCGGCGTTGCGGCGATCTTCTCAACGACGTCCATTCCCTCCACGACGCGACCGAATACCGTATATGTCCCGTCCAGAGCCGCCTGATCGCCCAGGACGATAAAAAATGATGTTATTGCGCTGTCGATTTCCTGCCCGCGAGCCATGGAAACGATACCTGCTTTGTGCTTCACATCGTTAATCTCTGCCTGAATTTTCACGATGTATTTCTGCGCCGCCTGAGGCGCCGGTTCCGATCGCGTATTCAGATCTCCAGCCTGAATCACAAAACCGGCTGCGATGCGGTGGAATGCTGTCTTGTCGTAGACGCCAAGCGACGTCAGTCGCAGGATGTGCCGAACATGGTTGGGGGCTTTGTCCGGTAGCATCTCGATGGCGATACTTCCCTTGGATGTTTCCATCACCAGTCGGTACTGCGAAAGCTCTTCGGTGGTCTCCTGGCTGAATGGCGGGGGTGCGGGCGTCGGGCGGGATCGAATTGTCACGTCTTTGATTTCGACACGATCTTTTGCTATCTGCTTGTCGTCGATGGGAGTCGTAGAGATCTTGTCTACTACCTCAATGCCCTCAACAATGTGACCGAACGCCGTGAATTGCCCCGTGAATTGTGGCTGATCGGTCACGATGATCACGAACTCCGAGCCGGCGCTATTCGGCTCGCTTGGAAGCAACGTAGCGGCAACAGTCCCCTGGACGAATGGAATGCTGCTGATCTCTGCCTTTAATCCCATGTTGAAGCCACCCGTGCCGTATTTCGCGCGAGCCTGCGGATTTTTCGTCTCCGGATCACCGCCCTGCAGGATTCCATGAGGGACCATGGCGTGAAAAATGGTTCCGCTGTAGAAGCCTTGGCGGGCCAGTTCGATGAATTTCCGCACATGGCCTGGCGCCTGATCCGGATAGAACTCCAAAACGAAAGATCCCGCCGACGTATTGAAAACGGCCTGTAACTGTTTAAGGTCGTCTTGAGGGACGAGAAACAGAGCGGCGAACAGTAGGAGATACATAGCGGCACAATTCTAGTCGATGAACGATAAGGGCTGCACGATATCATGGCCACAATGCCACTGACGCCTTTCCTACTTTCATTACCCGAACGAGTGCTGCGGTCCACAACCGCCCTCGCTGCGGGTCTGCTGCGCGAGATCGGAGAGGTGGCCATTCCGCAAACTGTGCGGCGCAGCCAGTTGTACCAAAATCTAGTTGAAGCGACGCTCCGGTTTTTTATCGAGCAGGTTGGGGGCGTCGAGGGCGTCTATCCTACTGAGGAAAAACTGGCGGAGGATTTCTTGATGCGTCGGACGGCAGGAAACGGCATCGAGTTGATCGGAATTCTCGCGTTCCGTGCTTCGCCCGTGTGGGTGCTGGCCGCACTTGCCGATGCTTCCGGAGGTGGACGATATTTGATTCGAGAAATTTCCGGCGCGCTGAAGGAGGAAGGGCTCCTTGATCCCAACACGGACTTCGCGACAGTCGATCAGATGCTTGATGGTCTCGAGGCATCTGCTGGCCGAATCGCCTCGACCATCAATACGCCCCCTCTCGATGTCAAGGCACTGCGGCAGGAATGGAATGCGATCAAGCGCGATCTCGCGAGGATTTCACCGAAGAATCTTCCCTCGTTTGATACATTGCGCGATCTCTGGACAGAGATAGGCAACGAAGCGCGCCTTCAGAATCGCACCGTGTTCGAGATGTCATCCGTGATGGCCTTGTCGGCTATTGTCGCCATTCCGCGAAAGGCACGATGGCTTTCTGCCTCGGCCCGGCTTGCCGTAGGGAAAACGAGCAGCGTCGTCGCCGGCGTATTGCTGGACCATTATCGATCGACATTAAAACAGATTCGCGAAACGGGTTATGTGCGCCATGCCGTGCACCAATTCCGACCTTACTTATATGGCGCTGCAATGCAATTCTCGCCCAAGCGCCGCACGCTGACGGAACAATTGCTGCAAAAGAAACGCAGTTAGAAGGGGTG
>DATFXZ010000257.1:0-2687 GCA_035315305.1 Terriglobia bacterium
ATCCACGTTTGCTCCGTTGAATTTCGCATAGGAAAATGTCTCTTCCCAAATCGCAGGCGTAACTTTCTGGTGTCCGTGGTACGCAACCATCATTTGATGCTTGTCGGCAAAACGCCCGACTCGTTTAGTGCCATCGAGAGGATCCGAGATTTCGCATGATATCGCGTGCGCCCCGAGGGCCTTCGCCAGTCTGAAGAAATAATCGAGCTCACCGTCAGTGCGTGTGTAGATGTCGTCCACTTTCATAATCTCTATGACAATCCCCGCGTCGTCGAACTCCTGACGGAACCGGTGCACCTTTTCGATCGGAACGGCGGCGCGCCATTTGCTGATTTCATCAGGTGTTACTTTGCGGGCCGCGATTTGTTCCGGAACCGGCGTGGAGTAAACGGACTTGTCGGGCGATCCGAGAAATTCTTCAACCGGCTGCGATCGTAGTTCGAGTGCACTCACACCCAGATGTACTGAGCGTTCGATAATCTCGCCGGCATTCATACTGCGGCTGCCGAAGTTATAAGGCACATTAAGGCCAACTTGCACGCCGGCCCATCTGGAATTGGGTTTACTTTGCGACGAAGCGATGCGGCTAAATCCGACCGGAATCAACAGACCAAGAGCAGAGATCGTGAGTCTTCCGGCTTCACGACGGTTGTAGAGCATGGTCATTCTCCGAGCTATTCCGATTGCGCCGCACGCGCAATGAGGTCTTTCATTCCCTGCATGCAGATGCGCGTGGATTCTTCGGCATTCTTCTTTTCGTTGCGCCAGTGCGTTTCAAGCGAAACGGCATAACTATAGCCGTCGCGCATTAGAGCTTTGAACTGGCCGGCGTAGTCGATTTCACCTTTGCCCATCGGGGCCCAGTCGGTTTTGCCGGTGGCCGGATTTCGTCTCGCATCCTTCACGTGCATGTGCAGGATTCGATTTCTGGGCAGTAGCCGGTATCCATCCGGATAGGGCTTCTCGCCGGCAGCAAAGGCATTCCCTGGATCCCAGTTGAGGCCGAGAAACGGATCCTGAATTGCGGCAAGCAGTTTCACGGACTCGGCAGCTGTCGCGATATTGCAATCGTGTTCGTTTTCCAGCACGAGTTTGATGTTTTGCTTTTTTGCTTTTTCGAGCGCTTTGCGCAAATCCGCAACAACGAGATCGAATACCTGTTCGGGCTTTTCGATACGCCAGAAGCTGAAAACGCGGATCTTGTCGGTTTCGAAAACTCTCGCCAGTTCCATCGCTCGTTCCAACACCGCAGGCTGTTCTTTGTAACCGAATCTTGCATTGAAGGTATCCCGCTGGCCCTCTTTTGTCGTGAACCCCGGAGCGTCGACCTTCATGAACGGCGAAGCGATATCGGATACTTTCATTCCATATTTCGTTAACAGGCGGCGTGCTTCCTTCACTTCGTCTTCCTTCAGATCCATGAGGTTCTTGTCCCACATAGCGCGCAGCTCGACAAATTGCAAACCCAACTCGCGAGCAACAGCGAGAGCATGATCGAGATCCTGGGTGATCTCATCGTTGATCACACCCAACTTCAGCGACTGTGATGTGGCGCGTATCAATGCCATTCCTCCGAGTCCTGCCATGAACTCTCTGCGATTCATACGTTCGTTCTCCTATGCTCGGGTAGCGGGAAATGTCGGTGCGCACATTATACTCACAGCGTGAACATATCCATCGGCTTGATCGGCGGCGGCAACATCACGGATACACATGCCCGTGCGGTGAGGGCAGTGTCCGGCGCGAGCGTGGCCGGAATTTACGGAACGAACACCGGGAAAGTTCGCCGTCTCACCGGCGAGCATGGCGGGCAGGCCTACGCGGAGCTCGACGCTCTTCTGGCCCATCGACCGATGGACATGGTCATCATCGGGAGTCCTTCCGGAGTTCATGCAGCTCAAGGGATCGCCGCAATCCGGCGGGGACTGCACGTGCTTGTAGAAAAGCCGATCGACATCAACACGAGCCGCGCAGGCGCATTGATCGAAGAGGCGCAGAAAGCGGGCGTCAAACTTGGAGTCATTTTCCAGGATCGTTTGAAACCCGGCATCCAGCGAATGAAAGACTTGGTCGATCGCGGCGCTTTAGGGTCGCCAATACTGGCCGACGCTCGCGTCAAGTGGTATCGTCCGCCGGAATATTACTCTGATTCGTCGTGGCGAGGAACCCATGCGCTCGACGGAGGCGCGGCCCTCATCAATCAGGGAATCCATACAGTCGACCTCCTTTTGTGGCTCCTGGGAGACGTGAGACGCGTGCAGGCGGCCATGAGAACGTCGCTTCACACAATCGAAGGAGAAGACACGCTGGCGGCCCTGCTCGAATTCGAGAATGGCGCGCTGGGCGTCCTTCAAACCGCAACCTCGATATTCCCCGGCTACCCCCGGCGCATCGAATTAACGGGCTCCGAAGGCACGGCGATTCTCGAACACGATCGCCTCACCGAAGTCCGATTACGCTGCGGCGATTCTGCCGCTGCTTTCGCTGAAAGTCTGGATCAGAATCTCAGTTCATCGTCCCCGGTAGTGAGCGACCATCGGGCGCATCAGGCGGTATTGGAGGACTTCATCCGTGCCATCGAAACCAACTCCCGCCCTGCCTGCGATGGGTCCGATGGCCTGCGCAGCCTCGCGGTGATCGAATCCATTTACAAGAGCGTTAACAAGTCAAACATCCCTCGGTGAAAA
>DATFXZ010000258.1:0-4391 GCA_035315305.1 Terriglobia bacterium
GATGCAGGCGTTTTCGTTTCGGCTGCTGCTGGCAATACTGGTCCAGGGGCCGGCACGGTAACCAATCCAGGACCATGGATCACCACAGCCGCTGCTGGCACACACAATCGAAATGGTGTTGGCTCGGTTACTTTAGGTAACAACGCCACGTTCAACGGCGCCTCACTCGCCGCTGCTGTCGGTCCGGCTCCTTTCATCCGCTCCACTGATGCCGGTCTGCCCGGTGCCGACCCGACTAAGGTTCGACTTTGCTATGCTGCCGTCGACAACGGCGGGACCCCAGTCCTCGACCCAGCAAGAGTCGCTGGCAAGATCGTGCTCTGCGATCGAGGAGTAACCGCCCGCGTAAACAAGAGCCTCGCCGTCCAACAAGCTGGCGGTGTGGGAATGGTTCTCGCCAACGTGACGCCGAACACGTTGAATGCCGATTTCCATTTCGTCCCGACTGTACACGTTGCGGACACCGATCGTGCAGCTCTTATCACCTACTCCGGTACGACGAACCCCACGGCAACGGTCAACCAGTCGACAATCGTCCTGAACGCACCGGCGCCGTTGATTGCGGGGTTCTCATCCCGCGGACCACAATTGGCTGGCGCAGGTGACCTGTTGAAACCGGATGTGATCGCGCCGGGCGTGGATATTCTTGCGGCGGTCGCACACACGCCCGCGCAGAACAACTTGGACTTCAACCTCTTGAGCGGCACATCAATGGCGACCCCACACGTGGCTGGCATTGCAGCTTTGCTGAAGCAGCTGCATCCCACCTGGTCCCCGATGATGATCAAATCGGCTCTGATGACGACCGGCACGGACGTGCTCGATGGGCCGAACAATTCCCCAAGCGTGATCTTCGGTCAGGGCGCGGGCCATATTAAGCCGAACAACGCAAGGGATCCCGGCCTTGTTTATAACAACAGCTTCAACGACTGGCTCGCCTTCCTTTGCGGCACGAGCGACCGTCCTGGCGTTGGCGACAGCACTTGCACTGCACTGCAAAACGCCGGCTTCTCGCTTAATCCGAGCGATTTGAACGTAGCCTCGATCGCAATCGGGGATTTGGCTGGCACCGAAACGCTAACCCGTAAAGTCACAAACGTCGGAAGCTCTGCGGCCACTTATACGCGTTCCGTCAGCGGTTTGACAGGCATAACAGCCGACGTTCAACCAACCTCGCTGACACTGAATCCGGGGCAGACTGGAACCTTCACGGTCACCTTTACTCGCACGACTGCGACCCTGAACGCTTACGCTGGCGGCCAGCTGACTTGGACGGACGGAACGCATAATGTCCGCGTTCCATTAGTCGTTCGCCCCGTGGCTATCGCCGCCCCGAGTGAGGTAACCGGCACTGCGTCTGGAATCTCGTACTCCGTCAAGACAGGTTACGCGGGCACTCTCAGTTTTGCCCCACGTGGGCTTGTCGCAGCAACCACCTTTCCAGAAGTAGTGGCACAGGATCCCGATCAGACCTTCGATCCGAACGATCCGACTGGCACCGTTCATGAGGATATTGTCGTGCCAGCCGGTTTGAAGCTGTTGCGAGTCGGAATTGACGAGGGATTTATTACGCCTTCGGGAACGGATCTCGATGTATACGTCTACCGCGGAGGGACTCGTGTAGGGCAAGCCGCTGACGGTGACTCGAACGAGATGGTCACATTTACCGACCCACCCGCCGGTACATATACCGTGTATGTGCATGGGTTTAACACCAACGGGCCAAGCGCAAGCTTGACGCTCTTTTCGTGGCAGCTTACCTCGGCGAGTGCGGGTAACATGACCGTGCCCGGTCCAGTGGCGACCACGATTGGGGGAACGGTTCCGGTGAACCTTTCGTTCACCGGACTCACCAACGGTACGTGGTATCTCGGTCAGACCATTTACAATGACGGCACCAACGACATCGGGAGCACGATCGTCAACGTAAAGTAGAGATCTCGAACGATTTCAAATCACAGAGGGCCGGCTTGAGCCGGCCCTCTTGCTTTTACAAGTTTTGAATGCTCGGTTGCTCTAGGAAAAAGGACGCTCCGCCTATGCGTGTACTCATAGTTGCACTTGCTGTCGCGCTGAATCTCGCCGTCGATATGGCATCCGCAACTGCTTCGCCTAACGAGTCGATGACAACCTCATCTGAAACTCCTGCGCCAGCTTCAACACCACAAAGGGGGCCCGTCGAAGCTCAGGTGCCGGACGCAATCCTCCGCCCGGTTTTGAATGAAGCTGCCAAACTGGCCAATGTCTCACCTCAACAACTGGTGATCGCGCGAGCGGAGGCAGTAGTTTGGAACGACGGTTCGCTCGGCTGCCCGGAACCGGGAATGCAAT
Organism: Terriglobia bacterium; assembly: GCA_035315305.1. Lineage (GTDB taxonomy): Bacteria > Acidobacteriota > Terriglobia > 20CM-2-55-15 > 20CM-2-55-15 > 20CM-2-55-15. The sequence goes on from DATFXZ010000258.1 coordinate 2,332, forward strand.
ACACGCAAGCGCTTGTGAACGGCTACTGGGTTGTGATTAGATCAGCTGAATGCGTGTACGATTTTCGCCTCAGCCGCGATGGCAGCTTCCGCTTATGTCCGGAGGGCCATGGACATCCGCCGCTACCATCCGACGCGCGGTGAAACAAGCATGTGACGCGACACGTCGCACACGCTGTTCATCTGCTTAGCCATCGCCGAACGCTAAATTTTATCGAACCGCGTCGTGGATTATTCGCCGTGGTTTTTCACAAATTGCCCGTTTGGGTCTACCTCGAATCCCGACTTTTTGCCGTTTGCTGTGACGAAGACCTCGTAGTTCCATTTGCCATCGGGATCGTCTTCCCTCATGACCTTTACGACGTTTCCACCTGCGGCCTTTTCCTTAATCGTTTGTTGGACCTCGGCAGGGAGCGACTTCAGGTCGACTTTTTCTCCGGGATGTTTTCCTTGTTGAGCCCCCGCGCTCAAAGTAAGACCGACTCCGATAGCCATTATTAGGACTGCTTTCGTCGTTTTCATGATTTTACGCTAACGCCTTGTAGAAAACCGTCCAAAGATTTTACTATTTCAAATGCTGTAATGAGTAATCGGTGGAGGATATGAGGAGGTTTTCTCTTACGGTGTGTTCACGGTCGAGTGAAATTCTGCTGCAACGCCACGCAATTCTGCGCAATGCATCGCCAATGCTGATGCCTGAATCAGAAACCATTGCTCGGTCCAGCTGAGCCACGGGCGCAGATCTTTCGCGGTCGTTTCAACGACCTGCTGATGGGAGGAAATCGGAGTCTTGCTGCACTGCTACGCGCGTAATCAGTTCTGCGCGATCACAAAAGTCGATGCAGGTTGAGGGGCATAGCTTTCGGGATACCCCGGTTCACATCCGAAGCGAATGTCCATCACCGCTGCGTTGGTAGGCGACTTCGGAACAGTCCAATCGAAATATTTGGGCCCTTGCGGGTTCAAGTACGGGCTAATCCACGCAACGAATGTCCTGCCGCCGTCCAACGACAGCCAGACTTCCTCCTCACACGCGCCAATGTCTGTGTTGGGGAGATGTGACTTCCACTCAACCCTGACTGTCTGCCCCGGGTGGACAACCTGGCCAAGAACCGGCGAAAGCAGCCTGGCAGCGTAAGTTCCTCCTTGAGCATTCAATTTCGCGGGAGCGAAAGCAAATGCCACTAAAAACAATATCACCACGAATCCACGAATTTTCATTTTCGACTCCTTCTTTGTTTGGTTAAAAAAAAGGCATTCCGCGTTGACTTCCTAGGGAGTTCCAGGCCCGTTCGCCTTAATTCAAATTCCTTAGTGTAACGATGACTAAACCCGTACGAATTTGTCAAGTCAGGCACCGCCTAATTTTCATGTAGCGGATTCCTTGACACGAGACGATCCGTTTTGTGGCGCTAACGCCAATTCCAGCTCGAGAAACGCAGTCAGCTTTTAATTGGAGCGCACGTTTTCGGCGCAGCCCAAAGTCCAACCGCGCTTCTTGTGCTACTGCGTCGGTGACCGCGCAGGACGATTCATATACCCCGGTGACGCGTTAGGAGGTTCTTCCGTGACTGTCGTTCCCTCCTGCTGACAAGAAGCGATAAATGCCATCGCAACGAAGATACTTAGTAAAGACAGTATGTATTTCTTCATAGGTTCGGAGTTTTCGGATCGAGTGCCGCAGAATGTCAAGCTCCCACAAGCACAACGGCGATTTCAGAGAGTGGTGAAAGTCTTACGAAAATATACTCACCCCGACGGAGAGATGGCGTGCTGCGTTGATTTTATTTCCGCGAAAGCGGGAATACCAGTTTGACTATTGTGCCGCAACCGGGGTTGCTCTCGATGGTGGTTGAGCCGCCGTGGAGATCGACAATCGATTTCACCAAAGCAAGGCCAAGGCCTGCGCCATCTGAGCCACGCGAGGATTCGGCACGGTAAAATCGATCGAAAACGCGCGGTAAATGTTCTACAGCTATTCCGCAACCATTATCGCTGACGGCGACCTCAAAATCAGCCTCGTGTCGGCAAAGCGCGATTTGAATTGAACCATTCTCCGGA
>DATFXZ010000259.1:0-4167 GCA_035315305.1 Terriglobia bacterium
GTCGACCAATCCGTCAGACCCTACCTCGGCCGACCCGGCAAAGCCGACGATCGATTTCAATTCCAATAAACCGGTCGACGCAGCAACCAAGGATGAGATTTTGAATAACATCATGGAAACCGGCATCCCGTGCCAGGAAACAGTAACCGGCGACGGCCCCGAGGGGGCGAAAAAAACTCAGCTGCAGCACAGGCAGCGCGGCTTCGATTTCTACTCCTGGCTCACATTTCTCGCCCTGAATTCTCCCGCCGATGGGCACACCAGAATCGATAAATCCATGTCCAACACGAAAGCGATGTGGGAGGACAGAAAGAATTTCAAGCAACTTCTCGACGTGATGCTGCCAGACGGAGCCGCGTCGAACTGGACGGATTCCAAGAAAGCTCCACCGGGATGTGAAAGCGAATTCAAGCCCGACACCGACATGGGCATCGAAATGATCGAGGAGGTTTATAACCAACCGTTTAAAACTGGTGCATTGATCGACCAGCAGGGAAGTTATGCTCTGTTTGACATCCTGATGAACAAAGACATGTTCGATTACATTCAGGAGCACAAACTGTATAGCAGGGCAGGGCAACAGAGTGCGGCAAACTCCAAGCTGAAGATCGATTTTCCCGCTGGGGAGAATCCTGATCCTGCGAAGGGCAAGGTCGGACATGCCGGCGGGATTATTATCAAAGTGTCTTGGAAGATCCTCAATTCGGAGGCGGAGAAGCGCAAATTCCACGCGGTCGATGCGGTCATATCCATGCCGCATCACGACCCAAACACGAAACCCACGTGTGTGCGCAAGACGCTCGGCTTAGTGGGCTTCCATGTCATGCATAAGACGGTGACTCGGTTGCAATGGATATGGACGTCATTCGAACACGTCGACAATGTGCCGGAGCAGAGCGAGATCCGAAAACAAAAGTCGTGGAATTTTTACAAGGTCTGCAACACTTGGGCATGCCCAGCCGTGAATGAGACACCGCCACGTCCATGGGAGCCGAAGCCATCGCTTGGATTGAAATTCGACGGTACGTTCAGGAGTCAAATCGTCCGCACTACGCCGCTTACCGAAGAGACAAAGAAGATGAACAGGAAATTCCAGGAAATCGTTCGCGGCAGCGTGTGGGAGAATTACATGCTGCTTAGCACGCAGTGGCCGAGTGATTTCAGGTGCGCGAAGAAAACCACCCACGAGCCTCCCGCCCAACCTCTTCCGGATACGGACTTGGAAAAAGAGCCCGACATGAACTGCGCGCCGGCGCCGACTTTCCTCGCGAATTCCACCCTGGAAACATACAGCCAGGGGAATGTTCCACTTGCTTCGTCGAGCTGCATGGCCTGTCACGGCAACGCGACGAGTTATCAGCTGTCTTCTCCAGAAGCCGATCAATTCGAGTCTGACGGCAAACCCAAAGCCAAGTTCTTCAACCAGACGGACTTCACTTTCATGCTGGAAAAAGCGCGTGGACAGCCGGTTGCACCGAAGCCGACTGAACTCCTTTATAGGCCACTGACACCGGGGCCCGGCAGGCGGGATGCTCGATTGGACGATCCCGCAATTAAGGAGCAAGACAAGCGGATTGAGGTCGATCCCGATGATGCGGCAGCGTTCTACAAGCGCGGTCAGCTCTACGCGCAGTACGGGGACTGGAGCCAGGCCATCAAAGATTTCGATGACGCAATCCGTCTTAATCCGAGAGATCCGGAAGCGCTTAACAACCGCTGCTGGGCGCGCGCCATTATCGGAGAATTGCAACAAGCCCTGAGAGACTGCAACGAGGCACTTCTTCTTAGTCCCCGTTACATGGATGCGCACGACAGCCGTGGCCTGGTCTATCTCAAAAGCGGTCAGCTAACGAATGCACTCGCCGACTACGACGCAGCGTTACGGGCCAATCCCAACAATGCGTCGTCTCTTTATGGGCGCGGAATCGCCAAGTTGCGAAGCGGTAATACCGTCGGCGGCAATGCCGACATCGCGGCGGCAAAAGTAATTAAGCCCGCCATAGCGGAGGAATTCGCTGGCTACGGCATTCGATGACGGCGAGGAACAACAACGAACCCGGACGCGGAAAGCCATGGCTAATCGCGTTGCGCGACGCAAGACGGCTGTCCCCTCCAGAAGAAGTCGGCAAATTCGATCCCGACCGCAAACCCAGGGCCAAATTTTTCAACCAGACAGACTTCACTTTCATGCTGGAAAAAGCGCGTGAACCCTGAGTTTGAGCGTGCGCGCAGGAAGGCAGCATGCAAAGGCCGCTTGAGTGGAGGAAGCCAATAATGACTCATTTGCCGCACCCGAAACCAAGTTCGACCGCGCACGGCGACAAAGAAGATGAACCGGTGCGCGCTTTCACGCGACGCGGGGTGCTCGCTGGCGCGGCGGCTGCCACAGCTGCGGTGTCGATTGGCGCCAGTGATACTCCAGCAACCGCGCAGACCGCTGACAACATGGTCATGTTTGTGAAGCTATCGGCAGCGCTTACCGGCATTGCCGCCGGAAACTTGGCAGCGACCAACTTTGACGCAAAGGCGCCAACGCCGCCAAATTCCGATCCGATAGATATCAAGCGAGTCTATTTCGACCGGGCAAGCAAGACACGCCCAGCCGCCGTTTTCAGACGCTTGTTGCAAATCGCCAGAGATGCTCAAGGGGCCGATGCTATTATCGAACAGGTAACGGCAACGTCAGAAACGAAGTATCTGGCGCGCAGCATCGTTTTGATGTGGTACTTGGGCGCTTGGTACGATCCAGGTGATTTACAGAAAGCTGCGGAATTACCAAACCATCCGTCGCCTCCGTTCAAAGTCATTTCCTCGAAGGCATACACTCAGGCTTGGGCTTTGCGGGTGGCCCAGGCCCATCCCATGGGATTCAGCGAAATGCAGTTCGGCTACTGGGCGCGTCCGCCGAGCGATCTCCGTGCGTTCATCACAGGCAATTAGGTCGTCAAAGGAGCCGACAATGGCCGCCGAATCCTGCATAGAATGCGATGTCGCGATCGTCGGGGCTGGCTTTGGGGGCGCGCTGATCGCAAACGAGCTCAACAAGGATCGGAGCCGACCGATAAAGGTAGTCATTCTGGAGGCCGGTGAGGGGATTCCGCCGAACATCAACGACTATATGGAGCGGTTTTATACTGCCACCGCCAAGGTGCCGGAGAGTCCTTATACGCCCGAGGTCATCAATAGAGATGGCAAACTAATAGATCCGAGCACGGTAAATGCAGGTCGCCCGACGTCGCTCAATCTCAACCCTAAGGGCGGATTCGGCGACTGGACCGATCCGAAACAAAGCTATTTGATTCAGAAAGGCCCCCGACCTTTCGCCAGCACTTACGATCGCGTCGCCGGCGGCACGCAGCATTGGCTCGGAACCTGCCTGAGGTTCGTCCCGGCGGATTTCAAGATGAAAACGAATTACCCATCCGTCCCGCAATTTGTGGATTGGCCGATCAGTTACGACGATCTCAATGAATGCTATGGCAAGGCCGAAGAGGAGCTTGGCGTCTCGGCCGATCTGCAGGAACAAAGGTTCCTCGGTATCCACTTTTACCCAGATAACTACAAATATCCCATGCCGAGGATTCCGCGCTCGCTCGTCGATGTCGCGGTCGCAGAAGCGCTAAAGTCGCTGACTGAAGGTGAGACCAGATTTCTGGAAATGGAAAAGCCGCCGACCAGCATTGCGGTCAGGTCGCTTCCTGCCGCGCGCAATTCTCAACCCTACAAGAATCGCCGCGCCTGCGCCGGCAACACGAACTGCATCCCGATTTGTCCGATCCAGGCGAAGTACGATCCGACCATTACGTTGAATGACGCTGTAGAAACCGGACACGTTCGGCTTTTGCATCGCCACGTCGCCAGCGAAATCGTTGTTGGCGAAAATGGACAGATCAGCCAGATCAAGTTCATTGACTATCGAGGGCAGAGAACCCCCGGATGTGTGAAGGCAAAGATCTACGTCATTGCTGCAAATGCGATCGAAACTCCACGGCTGCTATTGATGTCGAAAAACGGTGGCCGGACACGCGACGGCGTTGCAAACACTAGCGACATGGTCGGGCGCAATCTGATGGATCACCCCTATTACGTTGCCTGGGGTCTAACGCGGACGCCGATATATGCTTATCGCGGACCACTGATCACGTCGGGTATCGGCGATTTGTGCGA
>DATFXZ010000260.1:0-11156 GCA_035315305.1 Terriglobia bacterium
GGCCCCACGTGGATTGTTGAAGAAACCGCGCCGCTTCCGCGGCGGAAGGTCGGCTCGCGTCATCTTGTATCGCGCGCCGAGCTGAAGAGTAGCTCGTTACACTGGTCCAACTCGTCACGCATCCTGCGCCAAGTATCAGGCTCAGTACAATTCTGAACAGAAATTTGGGACTACGCGTGTCCATCTTCGTGTCTCCTTGTGTCTTCTTTGTCAAAGAACTCTCATGGCACACTCCGACCCGCATCGCGAGTGGAGTTGGTAACCCTATATACCTTGCCGAAACAAAACGATAGTGCAAAATTCAGTACCGTGACGTTTGTCTGATGGACTGAGACATCGAGAGATCACGCAGGTTTAATGTGCGATTTACTTCATCCAAAAATAATGTTTCGGTGTCTATATCAACTCGTAGGAGGATCCACTCGATGAAAAAAACCGGCAAGGCCGCGCTGCTCACATTCGCCCTTACGTTTGCAGTAATTCCGCTGTTGTGTCAAACGCCGCCTTCTCAGAAGCTGTCGTTCGAAGTGATCTCGATAAAACCGAGCGCGCCGAATCTTGGAATACGCGGTGGCGGACCTCGCGGAGATCGATACACGTTGACGGGTGCGTCGCTTCGGATGCTGCTTCAGCAGGGTTATTCGAAGGCGAATAACGCGCCGTTGGGCGGGCAGCTTCAGATCATCGGAGGACCAAACTGGATGGATTCGGATCGGTACGATATCGACGCGAAGGCCGACTGCAGTGGCGGGATCTTAACTCGAGAGCAGCTGCAGTTGATGATCCAGTCGATGCTGCAGGAACGATTCCAGTTGAAGTCACATATGGAAACGCGGGAGCTGCCGATCTACAACCTCGTTGTCGCGAAGGACGGCCCAAAAATGAAAAAGTCCGAAGACCAAACGGCCCCGCCTTTCCTGGCCGGTGGTCCACCGTTGCCCTGTGGTCCAGCACCGGCTGTTCCACCGCCTACGCTGCCGCCACCTCCTCCACCGGGCCAACCGGGGGCTGCGTTCAATCTCTCCGCAGTGCCACGAGGCGCGATGGTGATGATGATGAACCCCACATCGGGCCTGACGATGGCCGCATCGGGCGCGCCGATAACCAATCTGCTCGGAATGCTGCAACAACAGGCCGGACGTCCGATCATCGATAAGACAGAGCTCAAGGGTCTCTTTGATTTCAAACTGAATTTCCTTCCAGAGAATCTCCCTGGCGGGTTCGGACCTGCAGGACCTCTCCAACCGCCCGGCGGCGCCGGGCCCATCGGCCCAGGCGGAGCACCGACCCCTGCGACGTCGGCCGATCCCGTGCCCTCACTGTTCACCGCAATTCAAGAGCAGCTTGGATTGAGGTTGGAATCCGCGAAGGGGCCGGTCGATGTCCTTGTCGTCGATTCGGTACAGAAGCCGACGGAGAATTGAAGGCGTGCCGGTCAGATAAAGTTCCGCGTGCGGTGCTTTAAGTTAAATTTCAGTGCGAGGAGATTCAGTTCACGGCGAAGCTCGCGTCTGGTTTCCTCGTTGATGGCGACGTTCAAAAGTTGGCGGAGGTTGAAGATCTGCTTCCGCAACTCCACCTCGACCGGAAGGCAGTTGGAATTCTTGAGGATTTTGTACGTTAGCCGCAAGTCTTCCGGGACGAAACTGTCGTCTTCGAGCTTCAACGGCTTTCCTTTGCCGGGCAGATTATCAAACACACCATCTTCCTGAGCTTGCTGAATCCGCTCTTCCGCGATCTTGTCGAAGAATTCCATGAACAGATTGTACCGGGTCCTCGACGCCAACAAAAAAATACTGGGCGCGGCATGGCCGGTTCGTGTAACGTGGCGGCACCACCAAGAAGGAGATCATCATGCGATATCGAGCGCTGAAATCTTTGAGACTCGCGGTTCTCGCCTGTGTGGCGATCGTACTTGCTGCGTCGGCTATCGCCGCCCAGTACACGATGACGGTCAACAAAGACCGGTTAATCAACGCGCAGAATGAACCGCAAAACTGGCTGATGATGAACGGCGATTACGGATCGACGCGATACTCGAAGCTGTCTCAGATCACCCGTGAGAACGTAAAAAATCTTCGGATGGTCTGGGCCCTGGCGCTCGGTGGCATGCAGGATGTCGGGCAGAACGGGCCGGAAAACGAGGTGAATCCGCTCGTCGATAACGGTTTCATGTACACGTCCGATGGCTGGGGCACGATTTACAAGATAGACGCGCGTGATCCGAACAAGGGTCAGTTCGTTTGGGTTACCGATCCCGGCGTGAAACATCAGGGCAACGCGCCTCGCACCCGCGGAGTTGCATTATGGGAAGACCTCGTCCTCGCTAACCTTCCAGATGGCCGCGTCATTGCGATCAAACGGGACACTGGCGAAATCGTTTGGGACAAGATGGTGGCCACGGCCAACGAGTTCGGCAACAAAGAAAAATTCGTGACGGCGCCGATCACTGCTGAAGACAAGGTCATCATTGCAAATGGAGCCGGAGACGCGGGTACGCGTGGCTGGGTCGCTGCGCTCGAAGCGAGAACCGGCAAAGAACTGTGGCGATGGTACGTGGTGCCCAAACCCGGAGATCCGGGAAGTGAGACATGGAAGGATAAAAACAATGCGTGGAAGACCGGTGGAGGTGGCATCTGGCAGACCGGTTCATATGATCCTGCGACGCGGCTCACCATTTGGGGTACGGGCAACCCCGTTCCGCAATACGATCCTCAATCGCGTCCGGGTGACAACCTGTACACGAACTCGGCGGTGGCTCTGAACATCGACACAGGCAAACTCGCTTGGTATTTCCAGTACACGCCGAACGACTCTTGGGATTACGACGAGGTCGGTGTCCACATGCTGTACGACACCGTAATCGGGGGCCAGAACAGAAAAGTCGTTAGTCACTTCGGCCGGAACGGCTTCTTCTATTCTCTGGATCGCACGAATGGAAAATTCATCAAGGCGGCTCAGTACGTCAACGATTTGAATTGGACCAAGGGCCTCGATCCGGAAACCGGCAAACCAGTCGAATACAATCCGAAACTTGACGTGCAAATCTACAATCCTGTGGCGCGTGCGCTGCGCGGCGATCCGGAGAAACGCACCTGTCCAACATGGCACGGCGGTATCGCGCATCAACCGACCGCGTATAACCCGGTCAAGCATATCGCCTACGGAGTAGGCATCGAAGGATGCTTCTCTCAAAACGGAGCCGCGGTAGCCTTCCTCTCGCCGAACGGCGGCATCGATCAGAAGAACAGTGAGAAGCGCACGTACAACAGTGACCTCTATTACGGTTCGGTGACGGCATTCGACACGATTAACCACAAGGTCGTCGCCAAAGCCGTAACTGATATCGAAATTCGGTCGGGTGCCACCGACACCGCAGGCGGTGTGCTATTCACGACATTACAAGATGGATGGATAGTCGCGTATAACGACGAGACTCTCGAAGAACTGTGGCGCTTCAACGTGGGGACGGCGTTGAAGGGCGCACCAGTGACGTACGCGATCGGGCCAAAACAATATCTCGCGGTGCAAGCGGGCGGCCGGCATTTGCATCCCGTGAAGTACGACAACCTGCAGGATTCGAGCTATCTATTCGTCTTCGCTCTGAACTGATCCCGAGTCGATCATTTCGGGAATTCTTTGCAGGTATCGAGATCGGCGCCCCAGAATTCAACGCACTTGGCGTGATCCATGGGACCTTTGCCTACGACCTTCGCCATCAGGAAGTCAACAATGAGATCAATCTCGCGCTGCTGCAGCGTGGCGGCCGGGTCGGGCATCCGGATCGGATACGATTTCAAATCGGCTTGCTTCTTACCGTAACAGCGACCGTCGCTGTAGGCGAATTTGTCGAAGGCAGGCATCTGCGAGTTGAGCCGGCCGCATTTAATCGTGGTGACTAAGCCGGCGCGGTTGAGTTTCGTATCGCGCAGGTTCGCGCCGTCGGGCATTTGGCTGTCGGTCTTGCGACCATCACCCGCCCAGCCGTGACACGCCTGGCAATTGCCTTTTTGCTGATACAATCTCATGCCATCGGCAATGTCCGATGCGTTAGTTGGCGGTGAGTCCTGTCCCTGACTTGCCTGGGCAACGAATGTCGCAATTGTGATCGTTAAGGCTACTGCCGCCCCTCTGAAGAAACGCGCGCGTTTGCTACTCATGAGCGAATGATACAGGTTTCTTTCTTTTTGTCGGGCATATTTCCACGAAATTGCAAGCCGCACTATCGGAAGGCCAGCGATGGTTCAGTTCAGGCACACTTCCGCGATGCGGCTCGTGCGGGCGACATTGCAAGATAAATACCTAGACGATGGCACGACCGTTCTTTTAATCGTCCCGGCGACTACGCAGTCTTCACCGAAAGTTTGATTTCACGGGGACGGTTTTCAAGCGATCCGAGCGAGTTGGGTGGGCCGAGCGTGAACCATCCTTGTCCTGCCACTCGGCCCCGCCACCCTCGAAGGAGCAACACGGCGAGACGTGGCACTAGCGTTTATCGCCAAGTGTCAAACGTTTGTACAGGGTCAGAAGGTGCCTATTCGAAGCCTCGAAGCATGGAGAGCAGTTGAAGGGATAGTTATCAGACTTGCGTTGTTAGCCAGACAATGAAGACGATAAATACCACGGCAGCAAGACCAAGAATGAAGAGTACGATTTCTGCCATGGCTGCAACAGGAGTACGCCCGACGGCATCGACCTGGTCGGTGGCTGATGCGGAATTCTGGCGAAAATCCATTCCAACCTCCAAGCAGAACTGGCTGACGCCGAGCGCTTATTTTAGCTTCTAATTCTCAGCTCGGAAACATTTCGTTCTTGGCGGGTGGGAAACCGAGCACGCTTGTAGAATCTTCAGTGAAAACAATTGAGTTTTAATTAGACCCACGAGGAACTCGAACGTGCGATCTGTTCCCGCGATCCCATTGCGCAAGCAATTTCTCCAGTTGGTCGTATTTTTCTGTGAGTTCAGTCGACTTAATCGCTGCGTTCCTGGCCAGATTCTTAGCAATGAGAGTTTTACCGTGGATATCTGCTCCCTGAGAATTACGGACGTATCGCCTCAGGCGCGACTCACTCTGCATTTGGTACACCTCATGTCTCGGGCAATTGCGGTTATGCAGATTCACGGCCTTTTCGTAAGCAGATATCAATTCCTGCAAACGATTACCATTTTCTCCGTTGCAGAGTGAGCGGGCTTCAAAAAGTAGTTTCTGGTCCAACCGAACCATGTCACCTGCTTTCTGGCCACGGTTGGATACGCCCGGCTGTTGCCGGCCGATGGGAGGGTGCATTCAAGGGTGGTTAACTTCAGTCTGACAGTAATCATGTCCGAATCAAATGAAATAAGGTTGCTTGGATTGAAGAAAAACGATTTCGAGGTGCTTTCCCAGTTATTCCGCGCGTAGAGCCACTGTCGGATCGAGCCGCGTGGCGCGGACGGCGGGCAGCACACACGCGAGTGTCGCGACGATCAGCAGCACGATCGGAACAATGACAAATGTTGCAGGATCGGCGGGTGTAACGCCGAAGAGTTGGCTCTGAAGAACTCGCACGGCAAATGCACCCGCCACCACGCCAATGGAAACGCCTGCGATTGCTGGTTTCAATCCCTGAAGCATGACCATCTTGTTGACGGCCGCACGGGTTGCGCCGAGGGCCATCCGGATTCCGATTTCCCCTTTGCGCTGTGATACGGTGTGCGAAACGAGTCCATACAGGCCGATTGCGGCCAGCAACAGTGCCATTGCAGCAAACGAGGCAAAAAGCGTCATGTTGAATTGGCGGCCGGCGACCGACACGCTAAGCAGCTCGTCCATGGTCTGGACGCGATTTATCGCGAGCGTCGATCCAATGCGGTGGATTTCATCTTGCGCCGGTCGAATGACCGACTTTGGATCGACTGCAGTGTGCATAAAGACTGTGGCGCCGGCGTTTGCAACGTCGAGCAACGGCCGGTATAGAGTCGGAGAGGGTTGCGCATCCAGGGCGGCCAAGACGTCTCCCACGACTCCAATGATCTGGTAACGCGGTACTGGCACGGCCTGAATCCGGCCACGTTGAACTTCGAAATCAAAGAAAATCTGTTTTCCGATGGGATCTTCGCCGGGGAAAACCGTCTTGGCCATGGATTCGCTGATCAGGATGCTGCCCAGCTTGGGGTCGTTCACATCCGGACCGATTCCATCTCGCTCGGTGAACGTGCGGCCGCGAAGAAGAGGAATGCCCGCCGCGGTGAAGTATGAAAGGTCGACGCTCCGCTCCATTGCCGTCAGAACTTTCCCAAGCACAAACGGCCGCCCATCGACGTAATAAAAGAGAATATTGCAGGCTCCGGATACCGGAGGGCAGGAGGTAAGCCCGACGGATTTCACTCCGGGAACGTTTCGCAGCCGTTGATTGATTTCATTGAGCAGCGCCACGCGCTGTGCAGGTTCGCGATAACTCGCGAAAGGCGCATTCACATTCATCGTCAGCGTGTGATCCAAACGAACGCCCGTTCGAACCTGATACAGCAGTAGGAAGCTTCGAAGTAATAAGCCGGAGGCGATCAGCAGCATTACGGAGAGTGCGATTTCCACAGCGACTAGTCCGTTCCGCATCCGCGCCTGCGAACGTGCCGCAGTAGTCGATCTTCCGCCGCTCTTCAAGTCGTTCGCCAAATCTGCTCGTGAGACGCGAATCGCGGGGAACAATCCCACTCCAATCCCGGATAGCGTGGCAATTCCAAACGCAAACAGGAATACGCGGTAATCGATCGGCACGGTTCCAGCGGGAACTAGAACGACCGCCGCCGGCGCATTTTCTACAAGGACACTGGTAATCGAAATTGCAAGAAGGGCTCCAAGGACTCCACCGGCCAAAGCCAGGATTACGCTTTCCGTGACGAGCTGACGCACAATGCGTCCGCGTCCGGCGCCGAGCGCGGAGCGAATGCTGATCTCCCGGGTTCGTGACGCCGTGCGAGTCAGGAGAAGGCTCGCGATGTTCACGCAAGCGATGAGCAGCACGCACCCCACAGCGGCAAGCAGTACGATGAGCGAACTGCGCACGTTCTGAACAAGCTGCCTGTGCAGTGGGATGACGTTCCCGCCTTTTCCCGTCGCTTCATCCGGATGATCTTTTTTATATCGGGCCGCGATTCCATCAAGTTCCGCGTATGCCTGTTCCACCGATACTCCTGGACGCAAGCGCGCAACCACGCTCAAGTTGTGCAGGTCATGACGTATCTGTTGCTGTGGCGGAAGTCCGGCGAGCAGCGGCCGCCAGACTTCAACGATTCGATGCGGGTATAAGAAGTCGCGAGGCATGACTCCGATGACTTGATGATCCTCGCCATCCAGACGAATGGACTTTCCAACCGCGTCGGCCGCTCCGCCCAGTCGCCTCTGCCAGAGCGCGTAACTGATCACGACGAGCCTCGTCGCCCCGAAGCGGTCTTCTTCGGAAGTAAATACACGGCCGATGCGCGGTTTCACTCCGAGTGTTTGGAAGAGTGTTGCCGAACAGGCGCAAACGCCAACCCGCTCGGGGACCGTGCCGGCATTGTCGCTCGTCAGCGTAATGATTCGAATTCCGGTTGCCGCCATGCGCTCGAAACTTGTGGCCGCCTTTTGCCAGTCCAGAAAATTTCCCGGCGCCACACTCATCTGTTGTTCATCACCGACGACATTCCGTTCGAATAATGAGACGAGCCGGTCGGGTTCGGGATACGGCAGCGGCCGTATCAGAAAGGTGTTCACAACTGTAAATATGGCCGTATTCGCGCCGATGCCGAGTGCAAGCGTCAACACGGCTACGACTGTGAAGCCTGGGCTCCTGAGGAGTCCGCGCACCGCGTATCGCAGATCTTTACCGAACGTTTCCAAGGAAACCTGTATGTCCATATCGCGCACCCCTTCTACTTGCACTCGTAATTACCGAATTTGCGCGTGGCGGTTTGCCTCGCTTCGTGCGATATCTCTTTGAAGTGTCTTAGTGTACGAACTCGTGGGCCTTGAAAAGGTTACAAAACAATTCGAATCGACTGTGGGTTTGGGAACGTCTATCGCCAGCCTTTCCTTGATTCAAGCTGCGAGATCGGATTCGTGCTTTTCATCCCTCGCTAAATATGGACGCTTCTGCGAACTGAGATGGCGGTCTAAGTAGTTCGCGATGTCTGCGTCCGTCAGACACAATTTTTCTGGGTCCAGCCTGCTTTCGGTTGCGAGCATTTCCACTAGTTTTTCATACGCCATCGGAGCGGCGTCTTGAATCGAGATCCCAGAAGTATTTATGAAGGGTGCGTCAGGAACATCGAAAGTCACATCCACGGATTCACAGCCGCTTGGTTTGACCCGAAACGTGAGACGCCGCCCGGCATCAATACCTTCAAACCCGATGTAACGCACATGCCATTTTGCTGGCGGTTTCGAATCGGTAGGAACGACACCCTTCGTCCTCAATACATCAGAACGTTTCTTCATAATTCCTCAGCCTGGTCTTTCGACTCCTGTCTAGCGTTTCTCTTTCCTTCGAGCATTACCGGCACGTTTGGCAGCTAACTACATGTCGCCTCGGTATCAAAACGTAGATGCTTGGCGAGAACACATCCGAAACCCAACGGCGTGCACAATTTTCATGCAAGGATATGAAAGAGGCGGTACGTCTCTAACGAGGAATCCGGAACGAACTTGCGCGTTAAACAGAAGACCACCGCCGGACAATTCCGCCGCGGCTGCGGGAAGATTTACCGTCCTATCGTGTTTGCGCATAACACGCATCCGCACTAAGGAGCAGTTCCGTTTGTTTGCTTTACGGGAACTCAGGGTTACGGTTTTCGTTTGGTCAGTTCCGTGCCCGCATTTTTGCTTTGCTCGATACAAAATAGCTGATATCGCCGATCTGTGAGGCGTCATGAGCGAGAGAAAAAAGTATCTGGTCATAGGTCTAGTAGCCTCTGTTCTGCTTGGCTTTGTTCTGATGCTCGTCGTGGCATCCAGATTAGCAAAGCGGTTCGAGCCCTACATCCGTGAGCAGGCAATCCTGTATCTTCGCCAGCGTTTTGACAGCGAGGTAGAACTGACAGCTCTTCGGGTACAGATGCCTCAAACGTCTCCACTCCGTCTGCTCCTGAACCGTGGTCGTGGCGCTGTGGCGCGCGTCGAAGGCGAAGGATTATTGCTGCGGCATAAAGGACGCAAAGATGTGCCGCCGATGTTTGCGATGAAGGAGTTCAGTTTCGAGGTCGATTTAGGCACCCTTTTCGAGACGCCTAAAATCGTGCGACTTGTCACACTTGATGGAATGGAAATCAACATTCCTCCGAAGGGTCAGAGGCCAACACTGGGGTCCAGGGACAGGGCGGACGTAAACACTGACCTGCAAGATAGTTCGTCGAAAACCGGCGTAATCATTGAGAAGGTGCTCGTCAGAAATTCTAATCTCACGATTCTGCCTGCGGAGCAAAACAAGGTGCCGCTCCGTTGGGGTCTGCACCGCGTTCAACTGGCATCCGTTGGCGTGGACGTTGCCATGAAATACGAGGCGGAATTGACAAACGCGAAACCTCCAGGTGAGATCGTCAGCCGAGGTCACTTTGGACCGTGGGTAGCCGGTGAACCAGGAGACACGCCGCTGGATGGAGCATATACATTCGACAACGCCGATCTCGGTGTTTTTGACGGAATCGCGGGGATTCTCCATTCGGACGGCAAGTTCGAAGGCCAGCTCGATTCGATTGCTGTTCAGGGTCAAGCCACTGTGCCGGATTTTCGCTTAAAAGTGGCGGGTAATCGAGTGCCGCTGTCGACGCACTTCGACGTCCTCGTCGATGGAACCAATGGAAACACGGTGCTCAGACCAGTGTCCGGTACTCTGGGCAGAACAAGCTTCACGACGAGCGGGGGTATTAACAAACACGAAGGTGACGTTGCTCGCGGAATCAGCCTTACGGTATCCATGCCCAAAGGCAACCTCCAGGATCTGTTGCGCCTCGCGATGAAGGGACCTTCTTTTATGGAAGGGGTAATCTCCCTACGAACGAAAATCGATATTCCGCCGCTGTCCTCCAAAAAGATAAAAGAAAAGCTGTTGTTGGATGGCAATTTCGAAGTATCGCAGGGCAAGTTCTTGCGTTCATCGATCCAGGACAAGATCGACACGTTGAGTCGACGTGGTCAGGGACAACCGAAGAATCAACAAATCGACGAAGTCGTACACCGAATGAGCGGTGTATTCCAGCTGAATAATGAGGTGATGACGTTCAAATCACTGTCGTTCGCTGTCCCCGGAGCGGCCGTGGATTTGGCGGGAAATTATAATCTCCGCGCAGATCTGCTTGATTTTCATGGCGCCCTCAGGTTGCAGGCAAATGTTTCACAGACAATGACTGGCTGGAAACGATGGGCCCTGAAACCTGTTGACCCCTTCTTTTCAAAAAATGGTGCTGGGACCTTCTTACGCATCAAGGTCGATGGCAGTGCAGACGATCCAAATTTCGGTCTGGATCGTGGAAAGAAAGATCAGAAGAAGGAAAACACGAATTAGCGCCACTGCCGTTCGTCACCTCGAGTCATAACTTACTGCCAATGGTAGCCAAACTTTCCCACCTCATATGGGACAAAAGTCCCGTAGTCCCTTCGATCGCGTCTTAGACAGGATTAGGTAACTTATTGTGTTGGCAAAATCATCCGTCAGACAAAGTGCCGGTCCTCAAAATGCTTTAACCTACCGCGGTGGGGACCTTCTTAGTGACGCAGGAATGTCGAAATTAGGGAAGAGATCGTCCTTCCGTTAGGCAATTAATTTCCCACCGTCGGAAATCACTCTTCAAAAAGACTCCGTCTCGGTTACCGAGGGCGCTAATCGTCGGAATGTGTGCTCAACGCAAGACGCACGCGTAGCGACTCGGTGGGATGCAGGTTTGATGCGCAGGAGGCCCAGGCGATGAATATTCGAGTCGAAGAAATCCGCAAACTTCAGCGGGGTTCACTTCGAGGCTTTGCAACAGTGAATGTCGGCGGTATCCGCATTTCGCACATAAAGATCGTTCAACCGGAAGGTGAGGAGCCTTTCATTCAAATGCCACAACGATCGTTTCAGACGAACAATGGCGGAAGGAGATACAGCAACGTTATCGACTTGCCAGACGATCTCACAAGAGAGGTTGAGAAAGCTGTACT
>DATFXZ010000261.1:0-5704 GCA_035315305.1 Terriglobia bacterium
AATGTAATGCGTCACGTTCGGATCTGAGCCGGTGACCCGGTCGAGAACGACATCGAAGGGGATCTCGGCGCCTTCTCGAGTGCAGCCTTCGCAAAATTTAATCAACCGCTCGGCTTCTCGCAACGTTGTACTGTTGATGAGCACGACGCTCTGTTGTTCAGAAGGATTGAAGAAGTCGCGAGGCATTGCGGAGCAGTCAGGATCGATAGCCAAATTAATATTCCGCTCAAGTCCGACCGAACCGGAAATGAGTGCGTGGCCTAACCGATCGGCGGCCCGTTCTGAAAGCACTAATTCGACTTGTCGAGCGTTGGTGTCGTCCTCGAAGGCTAGGCTTAGGAACACATGACGTCTACCCACCGGACCGGCAGGTTGGACCGTGATCGTACAACGGTCCATCGGATGGAAAATTCAATGCGCGTGATTGCAACCGTTTGTCTCATGAGACATGATCCCTTATAACCTCCTGGTTTACTCCCTAGGGAATTCCTTCTCGTTTCACGATAGGTTTTGGATAGTCGCGAGAGCTTACAGCAAATACGTCCAGCCGCAAATAGAGAAGCGTCTCTCTCGGTAAAAAAAGTAGGAACGTGCACGGCATTTTTCGGAATTGTCCTTGGCACACGACGAGAGCCAAACTTCACCCCCTGCAAGGTCACCCGACCTGTTGGCGGGTTCAGTGGGAGCATGCGGGGATTGAATTGTAATCGTGCTGTCATGTGGCCGCGGTCTTCCTGCCGCACCATTTTGACCCTTTCCTGATACGACGAGGCGGGGGACGACGTTAGTGCTAAGGAAAGTGCTTGGAGCTATTGTGTCCTCTTCGTAGGATCTGCGGCACCGTGATCACTGTTGTAGCCACTTGGCACTGTAGATGTGGTGTCAGGGCAACGATCGTTGCCGAAAGAGATCTAGACAAGTCCACTGCGACTGTCACAGTCGCCTGTCCCGACTGCGGAGTCGCGCAGGTCATTGACGCGGATCGGATGATTTCTATTACACACGAGAAGGACAACGACGGCTCTCATTCAGAGCAAGCAATCCAGGCTAAAGGGCACCAGTCGAAAAGGCATTCGAGAGACAAGCTTCCTAGTTCGGCGGATTAGGCTGGTTCGACAAGCGACGTTTCGAGGTCAGTCGCGGTAGATTGGATGCATTAACAGCCATGCCTCGCAATATGTTCTTCTAACTGCTGGTTCGTCTCTAGTAACGCTTGTCTGGCGGCCCGCTTAGCAACAAACTCGAATTCCGTGTGAGCCAACATCGCAACGGCCCCTGCGAGTTCCTTCGCCCCACGTGAGTAGTTATCGAGCGCCTTTTTCTGGGCAGCCAAGAGATTCGATATTTGATTTTTGCTTCTTGAAAAGGTTCCCAGTGATTTCGGATTGATGGTCCAGAAAGAAAATTAAAAGTTGTTTAGAATTGACGCCATCGGATTGATGCAAATAAAGCCGACGCCACTGGCATCTTTGACACGAGAGTCAGCAGAGACTTCGCCGTAACATGCTTGATACCAGGAATTAAAAACTGCGCACAGATGCTGAGTGACAGAATGCTCATATCAAGCGAAAACTCTGCGCCAGAGGATTATCAGATCATCGGTAATCCGCACGTCGATGGTACAAAGTATATTACCGGACTCGTTGGCTGCAGAGATGACGTCCATACCCAGATTTTTTGCAACAACCGATGGATCCCACTGCCAGTGACTGCAGATGCCTTGGCAGTGTTTCCGTCCCACAAAATGACTTCATTCGGTAACATACTTGCCACACGTCACCGTATTCTCCTCCGGAACCATCCCGGCAATGAACGCACTGCAAAGAGAAACATCACTTTGAGTTTGTCAATTGTAGACCGTCCAACCCCAGCCGCATGATAAGGCGATGGCGGTTTCGCTCGCATCAGTGTCGATATGCTGAAGGCGAGACCAGATAAGAATATTGCTGATCATTTGAGTGTGATTGGATCTGCGTGATTTTTTGTGGGGACGGATCACCTTTGGCGTAGACTGCTGTCGACGATCTGCTACTGTTCATTCTTTTGCCTGGGCTGCGATTGGAGGCCTGTGTACAGGATTGGAAGTCTTGTATTTTTGACGAATAGAGTCTTACAGGACGCGATAGGAATCGGCACCGTGGTGAATGTTGTTCCGTGTGACAGTGATTTACCCGATTTCACGCTATACGATGTCGACTTTGCCGCCGGCCTTCAGACTCTTCATGGTTCAGAACTGAGGCCCGTGACTATGGGAGCTTCTTCTTGTCACGAAAAGGCTCACCTCTTCGTTGCCCACAACAAGGCATTCGACATCTATTTACGAGGCGTGCGAGAACTGGCGAACGGTGTCGGAGTAATGGCTCATGCGGAATTCGAATTCCTTCACAATAGGGTGCGAGCCGCTAGACAGGCTTTAGTGAAGATTCGTGAACAGTTGAATGACCACACCGCTACTCACGGTTGTTAGTGTCCCCATCCAGTGTGATCGGAAAATCCCGCGATACGTTAGACAAACACTACATCAAGTCTGACATGATTTCCCGAAGAGCATCTTCGCTCGGCTGCGTTCTTTCCTGAGGCAGCGTTGCGAGCGGAGCATCGATCATATTCAGAAGGGTCAGGAAGTCCGGTTTCTCCTCATTGATATAGATCAGTCCGGTTAAGAACTCATTCAATTCCTGAGATTTTCTGAGCGAGTTCAGGGCTTCGGACTTGTTTGTCGGGTCATACCCTTTGTCCGCCTTCCGCAGACGAATATGAGAACCATCGTGCAGTTCGACATCCTTCGTTTCACCTTCGGCATAGTCAACAGTGATCTGCTCGAAGAACGGTACATATGAAATGTCATGAAGCAGTTCTTCGTGATCCTTCGCGTATTTGTAGCTCTTAGTCGACCCGTCGTGGTTATTAAAGGTTACACATGGGCTGATCACATCGAACAGCGCTGTGCCGCGATGACCGAGTGCTGCCTTCAATAGCGCGACCATCTGTTTTGGATCACCGGCAAAGGATCGAGCAACGAAGTTGCAACCCAGCTCGATTGCCATAGCGCAAAGATCGATGGCCGGCAGATCATTTGAAACACCGCTTTTCGCTTTCGAACCGAGATCCGCGGTTGCAGAGAATTGGCCTTTTGTCAGACCGTACACGCCGTTGTTCTCGATGATATAGATCATCGGTACATTGCGCCGCAACAAATGAACGAACTGGCCCATCCCGATCGATGCCGTGTCGCCGTCGCCGCTCACGCCGATCGAAATTAGAGTTTGGTTCGCGAGCATCACACCCGTGGCGAGCGCAGGCATACGGCCATGAACAGCGTTGAATCCATGAGAACGGCTCAAGAAATATGCGGGCGTCTTACTCGAGCAGCCGATACCGCTGAGTTTGGCGACACGATATGGGTCTACACCATACTCATAAAAAGCCTTGATGATTTGCGAAGTAATCGCGTCGTGGCCGCATCCCGCGCAGAGAGTAGAATCGCCGCCTTTGTAATCGGCGATGACGTAACCTAGCCGATTCGTATTCTTTGGTGCCGTGGGCGGTTGCATGGTCGTTGACATTACTACTTTTCTCCTTTCTCTGCGGCTACTAACTCATCCGTGACAAAACGAGCATCGATCGGGATTCCACTGTAATGACGGATACTGCGAATCTTCCCGGTAAGTTCGGAGGGCAACTCCGCCTTCACAAGCATTTCCATCTGTCCATCCCGATTCTGTTCAACTACATAGACGCGATCATGTCTTTCAAAAAACTCCACGAGGTGTTTCGTAAAGGGCAGCGCGCGCAGCCGGAAGTAACTTACCGGTATCTTGTATTCACGCTGTAGCTGATCAAGAGATTCGATGATCGCCCAATGCGTTGTACCGAATGCCAGGAAGCCGATCTTGGCGCTTTTTGGAGAAATGATTTCGGGCTGCGGCACTTCATCACACGCAGTTTGGTATTTCTTGTTCAGGCGGTCCATATTGCGCTTGTAATCGTTCGGGCGCTCACTATAGACGGCATTTTCGTTGTGACCGCTGCCGCGCGTGAAGTACGCAGCGGCTGGGTGATTGGTACCGGGCAGCGTACGGTAAGGAATGCCGTCGCCATCGACGTCGCCATAGCGTTGGAAACTCCCCAGCCTCTTGAGATCATCGGCCGTGAGCACCTTACCTCGATCCAATTTCTTTGTTGGGTACTCGAACGGATCCGACATCCAGTTATTCATACCCAAATCGAGATCGCTCATCACAAAGATGGGCGTTTGGAATCGTTCCGCAAGGTCGAAAGCTTCATAGCCCATCGTGAAGCACTCTTCCACGCTCGCAGGCAATAGCACGACGTGTTTCGTGTCGCCGTGAGAGCAGAAGACCAGCGACAGAATATCGGACTGTTGTGTTCGCGTCGGCAGACCTGTGCTTGGACCCACGCGAGTGATATCGAAAATAACAACAGGAATTTCCGCGTAATATGCCAGGCCGACAAATTCCTGCATCAACGAGATACCCGGTCCCGCCGTTGATGTCATCGCACGAGCGCCGGCCCAGCCGGCTCCAATGGCCATGCCTACAGCTGCTAATTCGTCTTCGGCTTGAACGATGGCAAATGTCGCCTTACCATCCTTGTCAATGCGATGGTCCTTCATGTAGTCCGTCAGTTTTTCGCAAAGACTGGACGAAGGAGTTATGGGGTACCACGTCGCAACCGTGACGCCCGCAAACATGCAGCCCAGCGCAGCTGCAGAATTGCCGTCGATTATGATCTTCCCTTTAGTGGCATTCATCCGCTGCGTTTTGTAGGGCACGGTTGTCTTATCGAAGTTCTCTCTCGCAAACTTGGAACCCAGATCGAGCGCGGTCTTGTTTAGCGCGACGGCCTTCGCTTTGCCTTTGAACTGTTTTGTGAGAGCCAACTCCATTTCAGCCGGATCGATTTCCAGGAGTTCGCCGACAACACCCACGTAAATCATGTTGGCGAGCAACTTTCGAAGTCTGGAGTCGGGAGTGATTTCGATAGCCAGTTTTGCAAAAGGAACAGGAAAGAACGTGAGATCCTTTCGATATTGATTTAGCTTTAGAGTCTCTTCATAGACCACAACTCGATTAGGGTCCAGATTCATCACGTCTTCGCGCGCTGTTTCAGAATTCATCGCGATAAGAAAATCGATCTCTTTGCGCCGCGCGATCCAACCATCTTTATTCGCGCGGATCGTGAACCACGTTGGTAAGCCGGCAATATTTGATGGAAATAGATTCTTCCCGCTAACGGGAATTCCCATCTGAAAAATGGATCGCATGAGGACTGTATTTGAAGACTGACTGCCGGAGCCGTTAACGGTAGCTACTTGGATGCTGAAGTCATTAATGATGGGACCCCCGTTGCTTCGTTGGTCTTCCTCCGCAACTAATGCCTGGGGGGATTGACTTGACACTACTAATTCTCCTTTCCCGCTGCCTGCCTGGGTTTTTGAGAAGCGCCCAACCGCTTACTATATCAGATTTCACGTGCCTTTAAGACGCGTGTTTTCATATAGTAGGCCCTGCAGGATTCGGGCCTGCGTACGTTCCTCAGAAGCCGAATTAAATCACAACCCAGTCATACGTTTCAGCGCGTAAGTGTACGCAAGAGTCCGATAAACTCTGCAAGAAAATTGAAATTTCGCGCCGTGGGCGCACATATAATCTTCGGCACAACGCCATTCGACAAGGCAACA
>DATFXZ010000262.1:0-3236 GCA_035315305.1 Terriglobia bacterium
CCGCAATTTGATTTATGAAACGCATCACCAGCCATCTTTACTTCTGGGTTCTGCTTGCGATCATTGCCGGCGGGATCTTTGGCTATTACGACCCGGCGCGCGCGGTAAAGCTGAAACCATTGGGCGATGGATTCATCGCGCTGGTGAAAATGCTTATCAGTCCCGTCATTTTCTGTACCGTCGTGTTGGGAATTGCAAACGCGGGCGACATGAAGAAAGTGGGCCGCGTGGGCGGCAAGGCCCTGATTTATTTCGAAGTCGTCTCCACGTTTGCGCTGATCATCGGTCTCATGGTCGTGAATGTTATCCGGCCGGGAGCGGGATTCAACGCCAATCCCAGCACACTCGATGCGAATGCCGTTGCCGACTACGCGAAGCGTGCTTCCAGCCAGAGCACGGGCGATTTCATCCTGCACATCATTCCCTCGACATTTTTCGATGCCTTCACCGGATCCGGCGATCTCTTGCAAGTCTTGTTCGTAGCGATTCTGTTCGGTTATGCGATGACGCATATGGGTGCGGCGGGCAAGGTCGTCCATCAGTTCATCGATGCCTGCTCACATATTTTTTTCGCGATGATGAACACCTTGATGAAACTCGCGCCGCTCGGCGCGGGTGGCGCGATGGCATTCACGATCGGCAGGTACGGAGTGGCGGCACTGCGGCCTCTTGCGATGTTGATGGGTAGCTTCTATCTGACCTGCATATTGTTCGTCTGCGTGGTACTCGGCACGATCGCCGCCCTGACGGGATTCAGTATTGTTCGATTCATCGCCTACATCAGTGATGAAATCCTGACGGTGCTCGGCACGTCATCCTCGGAATCCGCACTCGTCCCATTGATGCAGAAGCTCGAAAAGCTCGGTTGCTCTAAATCCGTCGTTGGCTTAGTGGTGCCTTCCGGGTACTCGTTCAATCTCGACGGCACGAACATCTATCTGACGATGGCCGCGATTTTCGTCGCACAGGCGCTGAACATCGATCTGACGTTGCGGCAACAGCTCACAATCCTCGGCGTTGCGATGCTCACTTCGAAGGGCGCATCGGGCGTGACGGGCGCCGGCTTCATCACGCTTGCCGCAACACTCGCAGTCGTACCCTCGATACCCGTAGCCGGCTTAGCGCTGATTCTCGGAATTGATCGCTTCATGTCCGAAGCGCGGTCCATCACAAATTTCATCGGTAATGGCGTCGCGACGGTTGTTGTTTCGCACTGGGAGAAGGAACTTGATCGGAAAAAGCTCCTTGACACCTTAAAACCGCACAGCGTATGAGAACCGGCATGCTGAGTAACCAATCGTCGAACTCATGGAATAGGGATATTCCCCTCCTCACGAGGAGGGGAATGCATCTCTCTAAACACGTGCCGCATTCATTCGCAGCTGCCTTAGCCGGCGTGTGCATGCTCCTGCTGTTTGTCGCAGGATGTGCGCCTACGGCACAACCTGACTCTCCACAATTCCGGACCTTCAAGCTCGGAATTACCTCGGGCGCGCAGGAATTCGTCGATTTCGTTATGGAAGGCCATGGTCTTCTGGATCAAGTCGGGCTGAAAGCGGATAAAGTGAAATCGCTGAGCCCCGCCAATCTACATTTGATGGTCGCTGAACGAAAAGTCGATATCGGCTTCGGCGGATTTACAACGATGGCGACGGCGCGCAGCGAGGGCAAAGACATCATCGTTATCTATGGCGTCTTCTCTCCAGTAAACATGGTCTTCGTACGGAAGGATTCGCCCATTAAAACCCTGACGGACCTGAAAGGTAAAAAACTCGGTGTGTTTGGCGGCCCGGGCTCGACTACTTTCGCTTTTCTCGCCGTGCTGGCGAAGAACTGGTACGGCATCGATCTTTTTCATGATGCGGAACTCGTCACGGCGCCTGCACCGGCGCTGGCCGAGCTTTTGGGAAAAGGCGACATCGATGCAGCGCTACTCGGCACCGTCGAATCCATTCAGACATTCGCTCAAGATCGGTATCGCGTCCTCGCGGATTTGAGTGCCGAATACAGAGCACATCAGGGAGGCCGCGCGCCTGCGCACGTCACGGTCGCAACCAATGAAGAGTTTGCGACGTCACATCCCGACATCGTCCGTGATTACTTGAAGGCCTATAAGAATGCGCTTCAGTACGTGCACGCTCACCCTGAAGTCTGGGACGAATATGCGGGAAGCATTAAGATGAACAATGCTGCCGAGCGTGCGCTGCTTCGTGAGAAGATGGGGCCGAATCTTGTCGAACAGTGGGATGCACAACAGATTGCGCTCCAGAATGACTATCTGAAACTGGTACACGACATCATCGGCGACAGCGTCCTGAAAATCGTACCCCCGGACCTCATTCGCAATGACTACACTCCCTAGAATTCTTTCAATCGTTTCTCTCGTGGTCGTGTGGCTGCTGCTGTCGTTGATGTTTCCTCCAACCATCGTTCCTGGCCCGGTTGCCGTTGTAAAAGCGATGGCGGATAACGTCGCGTCAGGTCAGGCTTTTTATCACTTGTATAAGACGCTGCTACGGGTCGGCTTCGGATTGATACTTACGATGCTGTTGGGAATCGGTGTCGGTACCGTTATGGGTCTATCTAAAAAAGGGGAAGTGTTTCTCGATTCGTGGGTGATGGTGGGATTAACGGTCCCTGCCATCGTCTACAGCATCATTTGCCTGCTCTGGTTTGGACTAAATGATCTCGCCGCAATCGTGGCGATCGGCACGGCCGCGTTCCCGGCGGTCAGCATCAGTATCTGGCAAGGGATTAAAGGTATCGATACACAGCTCGTCAGCATGGGTCAGGCATTTCGACTGAATAACAACGCCATCCTGAGAAAGATCATTTTTCCGCAACTCTTGCCCCACATTCTTGCGTCGATGCGCTACGCCTTGGGCATCTGCTGGAAGATCTGTACGACGGTCGAATTGATCGGAATGTCCAGCGGTGTTGGATATCAGTTGAATTATTGGTTCGGATTGTTTTCCATGGCGCAGGTGTTTGCCTGGACGCTTCTGTTTCTGCTCGTCATGTTCGCTATCGAATATCTGCTGTTCAAGCCAGTCGAGAAACGCCTCACGCGATGGAGGACGGGAGTCCCGGCACT
Organism: Terriglobia bacterium; assembly: GCA_035315305.1. Classification (GTDB taxonomy): domain Bacteria; phylum Acidobacteriota; class Terriglobia; order 20CM-2-55-15; family 20CM-2-55-15; genus 20CM-2-55-15. Next base: position 3,095 of record DATFXZ010000262.1, read on the forward strand.
ACAGTGGGCGCAATAAGGCTGACCAACGTCGCAAAAGAACATGTGCTGGCGAACGGCCAGCGGCTGCGCGTTCTGGACGACATCTCTTTCGAAATCGCCGATCATTCCTTTACGTCGATCCTGGGACCTTCCGGTTGCGGTA